>JAWOEL010000090.1:0-9827 GCA_046482735.1 Bacteroidales bacterium
AAAAACAGATTTCTCTTTGCCATTGCCGAAACCTACGATGTTATTGTCACTATTCCTCAAGGCAAACTCGAAATTATTGCCACCGCACAGGATGGCTCAGGCCATACAACTATTCATCTCGGTAGTGGAAAATTGTTCCCCGCAAAGGTAATCGCCAAACCTAATAAAGTAGCAATGATGAAACAGTACGCAGACATGGATATGAAAATGGGTGCTCCCGCTCTAATAGGTAATAAAAAGAAAAAAACACCCAAATTTCTGATGAGTAATTATGGCATGATAATGAATATGGATAATACAGAGCAGCGTTCGTCAATGGGTGATGACATGAACATGGAACAAATGAACCACGCTTCCAAGCAACAAAAAGACACCACCGGCAATTTCACCTATAAAGAGCGAAAAAAGCATTTTAACTACAATTTCCTTGAAGCAAAAGAAAAAACAACGTTTAATCCGGATATCCCGGTAAACGAAATGCTCTTAAACCTTACCGGTAATATGAACCGTTACGTTTGGAGCATAAACGGCATCCCACTTTCAGAGACCGACAAAATAAAAATAGAAGGCGGTGAAGTTACCCGCATTACCTTGAATAACCTCACCATGATGCATCATCCGATGCACCTTCACGGTCATTATTTCAGAGTTGTCAACGAAAACGGTGAACGTTCCCCGTTAAAGCATTCGGTAAATGTACCCCCTATGCAAAAAGTAACCATTGAGTTTTACAATGAAGAATATGGCGATTGGTTTTTCCATTGTCACATACTTTACCACATGTTGGGTGGCATGGCACGGATAATGAGTTACGACACACCAAGAGATGAACGATTGAAGGATTTTCGGGTGCAGGGACTTATTGATGAAACAAACCACTATTACTCATGGGGCTTGGCTGAATTAGGCTCAAATTTCTCGGAATTTAAGCTCACTTCCGCCAATATTCGTAATGAATTTAATGTAAGCATAGAAACTGATTATAATCAAAATTCAGAAATAGAGGTCACCTATAACCGGTATGTGAACGACTGGGTACGAATTTATGCAGGTGCCAATGCAGAAAATGAAACTCCCGACTCATACGATGAAATTAATACTGTTGGTTTGGTGGGTCTAAAGTATTTCACACCTTACATGTTCAATGTTGATGTGAGTATTGATCATCAAATTCGGCCGAGAGTTCGGGTAGATAAAGAGATTCTATTATTTCCCCGCTTTTTTGTGGAAGGAGAATACGAATATCGGGCAGACTTTGGTTGGGTCAATAATTTAGAAGAAAACACACGTTTTGAAGGAGAAGATGAATGGCTAATCAGAGCTTCCTATATATTATCCCGTAATTTCTCCATACAGGCCAATTATAATAGCCATTATGGTTGGGGTGGTGGTTTAACTGTCAGGTTTTAAAATTACAATCACGCGGTGGTTGGTTGACTTGGATACGTGAGAATATTTTGCGATATTTAAGTGTAAATTATTTTTTTAAGAGAATGACATTTTGTGTTATTCAAAAATGACTCCGTGAGAAGTCACATGTCTGTAGAAAAAATGATAGAAGTTGTTTTTTGAATCCGCTAGGATTCATACATCAAAAACATGCGACATCCTATGGAGTCGTGAAATAGCATGAAAAAAATGCACAATTTTCTACAGACTTACAACCGCACTGTGGTTGAGAGTGAAAGCATAAGTGAAAGCATCATTTCTTCTGTTAATAAAAGAGTTGCCTATTTCTTTCGCTCTAAGAAAGATTTTAATACATTTGATTACTCTAATAAATATGAGTATAATGACTAAAAATAGAATAAAAGTAGTACTTGCAGAAAAAGAAAAATCAAATAAACGGTTAGCCGATAAAATAGCAAAAGATGAGACAACAGTTTCTCGATGGTGTACTAATAAAATTCAACCAAAACTTGATATGTTAGGTGTGAAATTGCAAACGCACTCAATGTAGAAATAAGTAACTTGATTTTATCAAAGAAAACCTCAAAAACAAACCAAGAAGTAAAATGAAGAATCTCTTTGATATATTTGAAAAGTTAGAACTAAAGAAAGAGAATGGTTTGTTTATAACTGCCAATGAAAATTGGCGAGATGAATGTAATTTTTCAAGCAGAATAGCAAAACTTATAAAAAAGAAAACTCGTTAAAGTTTTTAGGTGGAGAGAATTATTTTAATTATTTTGAAATTGTATCCGGAAAAACATGGGATGAATATCAATCAGAGCTAAGTTATGAAAGTCGAGTTGATTATCAATTATTAAGAAATATTAAACAGAGAGATATTAATCTCAATGTATCAATTAACTTCAAATGTGGCTAATGCTTTAAACTGGTAAAGTGCTATTTGTAAGGTATATGTAAATGAGAAGACAGAAATATCTATTTGTATTGATGCTGACAGCCTGTTTTGTACAACAGGTGCATTTTGCAATTGCACATAACCTAACTGCCAGCAATACTGTGTTTTCGGAAATAAAAACCAAGAATGTTGATGAAGATTCGTTGCAACCTAATGATACAATATTTATATATAAGAATGTGACGGATAATTTTTATCATGCGATATTTATTGATACGTCTCATGACTCACAATATTATTCCCGCCTTGTGCATTTTGATTTTGATACCTATGCATCGCAGGCATATGCCGGTAATCATCAGTTTATTAATAAAAATTGTTCGCATTCTTTTTCACAGGTAAATTCTACGTCACTTCCCGAAAAATGGTTGCCGGTATATAAATACAAAAATAATTATTATTTGTATGCACCTTCTGATTGGGGAAACGCCGGACGAAGAATGATAAATGACAGTGCATTTGTATATTGGTATATGGATGGTCCCTTTCCTGTTCCGTTGAAGAAAATTAAACAAACAAACCGACATACTTTTGTTTTGGAAATGTCTGATATTTCGCGTGCATGTATAGAAACACATACGATAACTATATTCAGGCTCGATTCGATAACAAATCTGTCTTTATTTTATTTTCCTCAGGCACATCAAAAAAGGAGATGCAGACTGTATGTACCGATTGAAAATGCTCATTATTTTGATGTTATAGTTAATTATTGTGACAATCAAAAACAATATGAATATGAGTTTGATGATATAGACTGTGAACAATTAATTGAATAGTATATAAATCATTGCATCGCTTTTTTATTCTTTTATGTCTATGTTCTTTTGCTCAGATTCACGATGTACGTCATTATTCGGTTTTGCAGACACTGGAAGTTGTTCCCAAAACGGAGTATATACAGATAGACTTTTAAGCCTGCACGACACCATAGATATTGGTGCATTGAGCTTTTTGGAATGCTCGCAGAAAAAACTGCTATTATTCCTGCATTTTCACAAAATACGCTTTCCCCGGCTCCAAATTATTAATGCTGTTATTTGTATTGCCGAAATGCCAAAAGCCTTCAAAATTTTTTATTGTTTCAATGTGTAATATATATTCTTCCAATCCTGTTTCAATATCGGTACTATTAAGTTGAGGAAATCCCATGAGTTGCCAATTTGATTCCGAATCTGATATGTGCAAAGACGCGTTGTTGAGTTCATAGCCTTCAAAATGTAAAGTTTCTTCTATAGAGTTATATACTACATATCCTTTACCAGGTTCTATAGTATCGAGCGAATTGAAAAAGACAGATTGAGAACTGCTAAAAAATCCCGATTGGTTTTTCACTATTGTTGCATGAGGGAAAAGTTTCCGAATACTCATATCAACCATAGCAACAGGCAAAGATATCATATTCCAACCCGCAGAGAGGGGTATGCTAATGCTTTGTATATCCTTCACCTCATAAAGTTCCCAATTGTCTACGTATCCCATATTGCTAGTAAAATATATGTTCGGGTTGCTTCCAATGTTTGCTCCTGTTGTAAAGGTACAATCTATTGTTTCCCATGTTTTGGATAGAGCAGCCTCATAAAAAATATCGGTTGAAGAAGAAGCATGTCCTGATATGCCAATACCTGTAGAGCTATTGTATGTCGGATACTTACAATCATCTACCAACATTGCTTTTATAAGTTTTACAGCATTTATAAGTTCAGTATGTTGAGCGTCTTGTGAACCCAGATTCGTAATTTCAGATTTGTAGTTGATGCCCAAGGGCCAGTAATGTTGAGAGTCACCTTTGAGTGTTTCACCCTTCAAATCTCTCATAAAATCAGATCCGGCCTCACCGGACCACACATTGTCAGACATAAGCGATTGCCACGTAGACGATGTACCGGAACCAAAATAATGAGCCATTTCATGAATTGCCGTACCTACCCACATATATGAGGTGTTTGACCCAAAACCGATACTACCCAAATGACTTGCCTGTGCCGTTGGAATTCCATCATTGTAATACACATAAATATCCTCTACAAAAGGAGTGTATGTGTTGAAATATGCACACGCACTGTCCATTGCAGTTTTTATGAGTTGGTATTGTGTTGGATATACAGCACTATCTACAGCTAAGGTATAAGTAACAGCCCCCATGTTTCCCTGTTTTATACGAGGATGATTTTTATACACTTTGGCACGAACCCTATATTCCGTGTCAGGTTTCAAAATACCGGAAAGATTTCGTTCAATAGTACCATTTTCTGATGCTTCTCCACTGCCTGTACCACAATAAACATATTCCGGATTAGTGTTTATTCTTGTATTGCCAGCTCCTGTAGCCAGATAATTAAGTGTAGGATCTATTATTAAATTTTCGGGTAATATGGGCACAAAACATTCACTGTTTGGTTGAGCTGTGAGCACAATTTCACACCGTGTATTGTCACTTGAAAGTTCAATTGTTCCGGAAACAGTACTCATGCCATCGTATGAGACCCTCACTTTGATCCCTTCCGCATGTGTAGGCAGCAATGACTGCGAAAGACTTACGCCTTCGGGTGCATTGATGTGTATTTCCGCATGCAAATTATTCCCGTCAACGGTAAATTCAGCCGTATTGGTAAATTCGTCCAGAATTATGTGGTCTGTTGAAACAGTTATATTGGGAGTAATCGTTCCTTGCACAAATATTTTTTGTTGTGTATTACCACTCGACAGAGTTATATACCCCTCAGTGTTTGCAGAGCCAAGATAACTAATTGCTAAAGAATCTCCCGCAATATTGGCGTCAAGATTTACAGATGAAAGAGAAAAATGTTCCGGAGCTGAAATTGATATATCTTGTTCGAGATTTAATGCCCACACAGCAACTTTCTGAGTACCGGGTTTGTGGAAAGATAGCACTGAATCTGATGTAATAATTGCAGGATTGTTTTCTGCTCCGGCATCGTATAAAAAAGCAACTTCCGCAGGCGATAATGATGTATTGTAGATGCTAAATTTTGATATAGAACCAATCCAGGTCGGATCAGCGGTGAATCCACTTTTACCCAAATATGCCAAAGATGTACTAATAGCCGACAGAGGAATAGTGTTTTTGGTTTTATCAACAAGTTTGCCATCTATATAAAAAAAGAGAGAATCAGATCTGACAACCGAAATAAATTGGTGCAATTCACCGTCGTCATATTCCGGCCCCCGAACAACAACCTGATCGTTGAGCCCCGCATCTGAAGAAATAGCTGTACGACTTTCATTGTCGCCTCTTGCCGGCATCATAAAAAGATAATTTGAACCATTATTATTAACTGTTCTGCCAAAATACGCCAAATGAGCAAAACCACTGTTGGCACCGGATTGAGATGTAAACCATATTTCTTGTGAAATAACCTGATATGTATTCAATGCTAAATCTGCTCCCGAAAAAGAAAGATATTGTCCTTGTTCAGTAAGCACTAACGCTTTATTTGCAATATAAGCACCACCCACACATGTGCCATGTACCGGATTGGTAGGAACACCATCATTAGCCGTACCGTCATCGAATGTCCATTGATGCATTAAATTCGTTGTACCCGGATCAGATTGAGCAAAAGAAGACAGAGTACATAGCAGAAACAACGCAAACAAAAAGGTACATGTAACAGTTTTCATAAACTTTATTTTGTGATAAATTAAAACCTTCTTTCTGTGCAATATACAAAAATATTTCTGATTAAAACAGGCAATAAGTATCAACCTATGTTCACCATAATTTTAGACTTCAGAATAGTGTTTGCGTAAAGGAATTTCAGTATAATACTGAAACAATTCCTCTGTAAAAACACACTCCCCACCTATTTAAAAGCCGCAACACCATAAAAAGGCTACCTCTACCTATTACCAATTATTTTTTTTGGAATATTCGGAAAGTTTGTGGGGATAAGCGGTTCTAGTGAAAAACCAATGAATACGTGTGAATTGGGGTAAACAGTGTGTTGATAAAAATTATAGAAGGGTAAGTAAGGACGCTTCTCTGGGTCTTGACTATTGTCCCAAAAAGTATATAATTTTATTGTTTGGATTGCTTCATGTACGTAATAGAAAAGTGTATTGTGTTTGGTAACAAGAGCTGCACGAACTTGTGGTATACTTGACGTTTTTAGACTGGAAAGGATTTTTTCTATGTGGTCAATTATTTTAAAAGTCTTTTGCACAAATGAACAAATTTCATTTTTGTCCAAAATATTTCTAAATATTCGTTTATTGCATCATGGGTTTTCTCTGCTTCCTTTGTCTATGTAACTGTTAAAGCCATTTTGCATATTTCTTTTGTACTTCTAAATTTGTTCTCATTTCTCCTTTTTTTGCTTGTTCCACACCTCTTTTTATAGATTGTTGAACAGAAAAGGAAGTTCATCAACCAATTCAACTTGATTGTGTTTCGCTCGATATTTAAGCATGTTTTTAAAGGCTTTTATAAGCTCCGGATCTTTTACTTTCGATACCTCAGATATTATCCAGTTTATGTATGCTTGTACATTCATACCTTTATATTTTCATTCACTATTCAAAAATACAACAATTGTTAAGCAATTAAAATCAAGTATTGTTTTTCAAAATAGAAAAAACACTAGAAATACTTTCTGCAAAAAACGATTACCTTCTTAATTCGAACTAGTAGTTGTACACTATACTTTTTTTATTGCAAAACCGAACGCGAAATAATTAATGCACTTTCTTTGAGCTGATTATAACATACAGCAAAGGGAATATATACAAGACGGGTATATATAAGACATAATACACACCCCCTTTATGTAATTTGTTATTTGTATAAAAAGAATGTAGTAATCTATTAAGTATATAAAACCATATAAATACTTCAAGTACTATAAAAAAACCAGCAATTAATACATTTTCAGAATGAACAAATGCAAACCAATCATTAATTTGAAACAATACCATATAAAGACCTATAATACAATGAAAAAGAAAAACACTTATTGCAAAACCAAGAGTTGAATCAGTGCTAAATCTATATCCGCATAAAATAAGTAGTGCGATAAGAAAAGCCGGTACTAATAACACAGGAGCTGTTAGTACTGAAAAATTAAATGAATAATATCCAAAGCCCATAATAAACGCTGCTATTGATTCTTTAACATATCCTTTTACTAAACATGTACCGACTCCAACAACAATAAAAGGGTTACAAAAACTATAAAACAATTCATTGTTTACAAAAAGACCTACACAGCACAATATTCCACACGAGACAATAGAAATTAACACTATATATATTTCTAATTTTTTATTCTTTTCAATCAAAGGTATAAACGAACCTATTACTATTGATGCAACCAAAGATGCTAAAGAATATAACAGAACAGATGTATTATTTTCAAATAAAAAATTGTACGGAACTCCAAGTGAAGGAAATACAAAAATCATTACCATAATTACTAATACAGTTGATAAAACAATTTTTGTATGTACTATTTTTTCCATTTTAAAAATAATAACAGCAGATTATATGTAATTAATTGTACTATGTAATTCTAAGCACAAGCACTTATACGCCAGACAATCAGGTGTTTTTCTATTCAAATATACAGAAAAGCAAAAAACACAAAATCGATGTGAATATAATATGTGCTATTTTCAAACAATCAAATTCATGTATTCACATTCACTAGCAGCAAGATTGTATTACAACTTCATGCCATATTGTTCATTTACAATAAAAATACATTTTTTTTCTGAATACAGAGAAAAAACACACAAAACTTTTTGTTCTACAAAACAGTTTCCACTCTAGTCAACCGTCCCAATAGAATGTCGCATGTTTTTGAGGTACGAATCCTAACGGATTCACAAAACGTCAGGTATCATTATTTCTACAGATATTTGACACCTAACGGAGTCAGCATCTACCCTCCCATCACTCACTATCAAGCGAGTATCCATGCTCTTTCCATGCCCGAATGCCATCGCCGATATAGATTACCGAACCGATGTAAGACAATGCCTGCAATCGTTCGATAAGTCGTAAACTGCGGTTTTGGCTTGTGCAATATATAACGAGTGTATCACTCACAATATACTCTTGCAACAAACTGTCTGCATTTTCTTTATATGCATTTATCTGAATTGCTTGTTTAATATGCCCGGCATTAAACATATCCGTCGTCCGTCCGTCTATTAATATATAGTGACGGTCGGTGGTATCGCTCAAAAAGGCATAGGCTTCTTCTGCAGTAATTTTGGTAACTGTTTGAGAATATGTACACGCAGAGAATAACACTGCTACCAAAAAAATAATACCTGTTTTCATACTCAAAAATTATATCGAACTCACGTTATTACAATACCGATTGTATTTTTTGTACAATTTCGGCTTCTATTTCCTCTCTGTTTCTCGAGCGTGCATATTGTGCAACAATATCAGATATGTCAAGTTCCACATCTTTCAGTAAAAATCTGTCTCTCACAATAACAACTGTTTGCGATTTTGCATCAAAATGCTCAACAAGTTCTGCATGAATTGTATCACTTATTTTCACCTCACGAAAAACAACATTTCCGTTCGGAAAGTTTTTCTCAATAAGAGATTGTATATTGCTCTCAAGACGATTGCAGGCTCGTGCGGGACAACACGGTAAATCTGCCTTAAAATACAATACTTCTGTTTGTGCAGATTGTGCGAATGCTATTCCCGAAATTACGAGAAAGCTTAGTAAAAAATAGACACGTAGATTTTTCATATATATAGGTTTTTTATATTTACAAATTAAAAGAAAGCTCCATATAACAAGCCCGAAGCAGTAGCCATAACAACAACAAGTGCAACATACACCACGGTTTTTTGTGTTCCGATTACGCCGCGAATAACCAATATATTCGGCAACGATAATGACGGGCCTGCCAGCAATAAAGCCAGAGCAGGTCCTTTTCCCATACCTGCAGAAATTAATCCTTGTAAAATTGGTACTTCGGTAAGTGTTGCAAAATACATAAATGCACCAACAATAGAGGCAAAGAAATTCGAAAATACGGAATTACCTCCTACCAAATTTGCAATCCATTCATTCGGAATAATACCTGCCATTGCAGTATTGTCGTGGGTAGAACCCAACAAAAAACCGGCAATTAACACACCAATAGCCAACAAAGGCATTATTTGTTTGGTGAATCCCCAGGTAGAATATGTCCATTCTTTATTGTCAGCATCACGTTTGTCGATAAGGGTTATAATACTTAAACCGGCAATTGCGATAACCATGGGAATTAATGGGGACGTGGTTATGAATGCCGAAATAGCAGTAGCAAGTGCTACTAAAACCACATGTAACCATTTGATGCGTAAAATGGCAATTAACGAATATACAAGGAATAGACCAAAAAAACCGGTAATATACCATTTGTACGACCAAATCCAATACCATGCACCACTATCAACACCGTCGGCAGGTTTGCCCCAGTTAGC
>JAWOEL010000122.1:0-9063 GCA_046482735.1 Bacteroidales bacterium
GGAATTCCTATATATTCAACTGGTGGCGAAACGGCAGATGTGGGCGATTTGGTACGCACAATTATTGTAGACAGCACCGTTGTGAGTCGTATGAAACGAAAAGATGTCGTGTCGAACGACACAATAACACCGGGTGACGTTATTGTCGGTCTTTCTTCTTCCGGACACGCAACATACGAACATGAATACAATGGTGGCATGGGCAGTAATGGCCTTACCTCTGCCAGACATGATGTGTTTGCAAAATATCTGGCACATACATATCCGGAAAGTTACGATGCCTCTATTCCGGAAGATTTAGTATATACCGGTTCGTATACACTTACCGACACAATTGCTGACTTAGGAATAGATGCAGGAAAACTGGTATTGTCGCCAACCCGAACATATGCTCCGGTTATTAAAAAAATTCTTTCCAAACATCGTTCAGATATTCATGGAATGGTTCACTGCTCCGGTGGAGCTCAAACTAAAGTATTACACTTTATACATAACGTACACGTTATAAAAGATTCCCTGTTTCCTACACCACCACTTTTTCAAATTATTCAGCAAGAATCACAAACCAGTTGGGAAGAGATGTACAAGGTATTTAACATGGGTCACCGTATGGAGCTATACGTTCCGGAAGAAATTGCAGAATCAATAATTGCAATTTCCTCTTCTTTTAATATTGATGCTCAAATTATTGGAAAATGTGAGTCTGCTGACTCAAAAAAATTAACTATCAAAAGTGAACATGGTACATTTACGTATACATAATTTTTTTGTGTAAATTCTCATGTAAAACACATAAAAATACTATCTTTGCAAAAAATAATGGTTACCGTCCGAATATAGGCAAAGTACTCAAAATGTACATACATATACTTTTTTTGAGCACAAAATACGGTTACTGCTATAAAAACATTGGTCTCGTAGCTCAGTTGGATAGAGCAACAGCCTTCTAAGCTGTGGGTCGCAGGTTCGAATCCTGCCGGGATCACAATTCAAAAACACAAACCCTAAACAATAATTTGTTTGGGGTTTTGCTTTTTACAAGTTTTTTCTGACAAACATACACCTCCATTATGTATTTAAAAGCTTCTTTTTTTCATAAAGAACTTGAAAAATAATAGCCCTATAGCCCTTGAAATGATTATAGCTATACGAGCTATCCCCCCCCATAAAGTATCTTCTCAGTTTTTCATTTTAGTTGAGTAGAAGAAAGCACCTATACTCAACGGTATTTCATTTTTACATTACTCAATAAATATAAAATATGCTTTCCCCTGTTCCAGTTCATTTAGAGTATGTTCCTGCAATGACTGTTCAAAGAAACCGTCAAAATCTTTTATAATTTTTATTGGCAGATTTGTCTTTTCGATAAAATCTGAAATTTCAGTATTTGTAGGTATTCCGTATAAATTCCAACCATTCCGTAAAACCGTATAATCTATATCTTCATCAATAATTCCAAAAAATGTTATTGTACTATCATTGGTAGCATACATAAGGTAACCAACATTCGTTTCAATATTATGTATGCTATTTAACAATGGAGGATTAGTAGATACATAAAACGCATCCGCAGATTTTATTTTCGTTACACCGGCATTCGTGAGTTCTGCCAACATATCCTCTTGCGAATCAACATAGAAAGAAAGCAAATTCCACCCTTCGGTAAGATGTATTGTTTGATAAGCACAGGTTTCATAGCTATTTATATTAGTAACAGAAAACAAATCAAAATTTGGAGAACCCGCATCCTGATTTGAAATCAAACTAATAGTATTGTACCCTTCTACAAGTGATACCGGCGTAGATATTATGTGCCAATTTGCCCAACTACCTGTTGGCACAAAACTCACTGATGGATTTTGCAACACCCCATTAACTAATAATTTACAATCACGATCTGTATTACCGCCATTCGCATATCTTATGACTACTGTTTCATCAGAATTTGTATCGGAATATACCGGAATACGAATATCAGCATCTGAAGACATATCAATATTCACATACGATTCTCCCGAATATCCTTCAAAATCAGCTTCAATAACACCATCAAAATAGCACAAATCCTCTGCCTCAACAAAACCATTATCGCAAGGTTCATTCCCCGTATTTCCGCCAACACAATTGCCACAATAATCCAAATACGCATCTCCCCCCACAACACCATTGCAATCTTCAACCGCCTCTATAAGATAAAAATCATCACCACAAGTCACTCCGGTTCCATCACTTTGATAAAAATAAATCCGCGCAGTTGTATTATCAGCACCGGTTGTAAACGTAAGTTCTCTGTTTTGCCAATCGGTTTCAGTAAACTGACTTCTAAGTTCATCGCCACCATAATTTTTTACACCTAATACAGTATATCCGCTATTTGCACTCAATTTTCCCCAACCTCCCAGAATATACGTTGTGTTAGGTTTCACTTCGACCAATCTTTCACTCGATGCCGGGCTGCCAGACAATTGCAATCCATAATTTCCACTCCGACTGCACGTATGTGTCACCGACACATCATTCCATGCTCCCCACTGTCCCAGTTCACCATCTTCCAAATCCCAATTTCCGGCATTCAAATCTCTTTGCCACACTCTCACCCATTCACACTCATACGTACTCGGGAATACATCAGTTTCTGATGGATCACCGGCCCATCCACCTACAGCTAAATTAATTATCAGATACATATTATTACCTTGTGTACAATCTCTGTTGTTATAAGAACCTACACGCTGTCCGTCGAAATAGAAGTACATATAATCCGGCCCCCATTCTACCGCATAATTATGAAACCCCGCAGACTTATCCACACCATTATGTTGACCGCCAAAGCTTTCTTCATTTTGCCAATCTGGTCCATAATGGTAGTAGAAATGATGATTTGTTCTCGAATGTGGCACTTCTAAAATATCTATTTCCGGAGGCCATTCTCCCGTCCCGTTCAATGTCCAAAACGCCGGCCACGTCCCGTTTCCCGACATTTTAAACCGTCCCTCTACATATCCATATGTAAAATTAAACTTACCGTTTGTATTCACAGCACCACTTGTATAGTCAAAGCTCAAATATCCAAATTGATCAGCATAGTGATCTGTCCCATCCGGAGCATCAGGATGTCGTTGATCGATAGCGGTTATTTTCAATTTACCATCTTCAACTTTTACCTGATCTTCGTGCATATATGCCCGATGATTATGCGTCCTTCCCCACGTATAATTATAGTTCCATTTACTTTCATCTAATTGATTACCCGTAAATTCATCTTCAAAAACTAACTCCCAACCAGAACCCGGTTGTGTATAAGTTTTCGTTGCTATTAACATAAAGAAAAACAATATGGAATAAAAAAAGAGAAGAGATTTGTTTTTTACAATGTGTAACATAATTTATTGTTATTACATTAATTAATACAAATTAGTAATTTTTATTTAATTATGTTGCAATTTTATTAATTATTTTTTTCAATTTTCCACTATTCCAACACCACATTTAAAATCACAATAATCAAATTAAAGCTAGCACGAATTAATCGCATAACTCTGACAAAAAGCAATATACAAATTTATATTAACATACCTTCATGTTCATATGCTTTTCTTTTTTACATTACAAAAACACTATTACCTCCGCCTTTCGTCCCCCCTCAAAGGAAAAATAGGATTTTACAAGATTTTAACTTGTGCAAAATCCTTAAACCTTGCGAATACAGATAACTTCATGTAATCTTATGCAAAGAAATATAAGACACTAAGGCAACTACAAAGAAATAATATTATTTCGAATTGAAAATTTCACTAAATCAATAGTTGTTTTCAGTTCCAGCTTTTGCATTATATGATTTTTATGTGTTTCAACAGTACGAATACTAATACATAATTCATCCGCAATTTCCGAATTCGTCAGATTCCTTCCCCATAATCTAAGAATCTCTATTTGCCTCTCACTTAATTTTTGCAAATCAGAATCTTTCTGCTCATCAACATTTTTATCCATTTTCGAGACATATTGATTAAGAAGCAACTGTTTTATAGAATTATTAAAATAGTCAAAACCATTACGTAGAGAATACACAGCCTCTATTAAATCATGCGGATTTGCCTCTTTGGAAAGCAAGCCTTTAGCATTTGATTTTACTAACTTAAACACCACATCCTGATTAGAATCATGTATTAATAATAGTATTTTCACCTTTGGATGGAGCACATTCAACCGCACCAAAAAATTCAGCGTACGCACAGAAACATCTGTAATAGTAAGTAATAATACATGAATATTTTTTTTGGAAATATTTTTCAACAAAGAATCATTACTATCAACAGCAAAGACAACTTTAAAATCGCTCACAGCATCCAGAATCAACTCCAGACCACGAGTCATCAATTTATTATCACACCCCACACCAATATATATCATATCATACCATAAATTTACGAATACACAATAACAGACGTTTTCTTTTTTCCATCCATCAATACACGAATTGATTTATCAAAACGAACATGTTTACAATACACAGATTCAGAAATAAGTTTTTGTTTTTCGAGCACATCCCATTTTATAAAACAAGATTGCGAATTATGTTCTACCGAAAAGTAGCCAATATTTAACGACGTCACATTATGAAAAAAATGTGACCCCAAAGACGAATCCAGAGAAAAATTTTCCAAACTGGTTTCAACAATTACTTTTGCATGAGAAATCTGAGACCACGTAACCGGCACTCCCAAAAACCTGTCACGACTACCCCATCTGCCCGGACCAATAAGAATATATTTACGTTTTTCACGTGTCATTTGCACATTTATTTTTTCTATTTCCTGAGCCATTTCAATTGTTTTTAATTTATCAAACACCTCAGGTTTTATATACACAACATCGACAATATTTGAAATTTCCCCATTGCCAAGACTCAAATTAGAATACAACAAAAGCTCATCATTTTTTAAATGAGAAAAATCCATACTTTGCGACACCAAATCGGCCAATAAAGGTTTTATCTGTAGAACGTAGAATGTTGGTTTCCCATCTTTTCCCGGTTCTAAATCAACAGCATATTCAATTTCTACGGGCGAACCGAATGTTTCTTCCACATTTCGCAACACCAGCTCAATTGTTTGTGCCAAAGGAATATATTCATGTTGCAAAATATTGGCAAAATTTATCACCCGTGGTCCTGATATTGACACACCGGGTTCTAACCGATCATTATTTATATCATACACAGATGCAGCATGCTGTAATGTGCCGTGTTGTTCTGCCTCAGAAATATCAAGCAACTCCATCGCTGCCAACTCTCCCCCTTTCACAAAATCGATATCTACTTTAGAAGCATTCAATGCATAAAATTGTTGTTGCGACGAATTTAACTGCTCTTTGGTGCTATATACAGATATTTTAGGATATGTAGGCGAAAAACGATATGACTTCCAACCATTAACGACATATGCCCCCAACCCTACAGCAGCAACGGCAAACCCCTCCTCCGGTTTCATTTCGCCAACCGGATAATAATTATAAGACTGTGCAACACCACTGATATGTGGATAATAATACGAATCATGATACGAGCCTATCAATTCCTGAAGAATAATTGCCATTTTTTCGTCTTCAATCTTATGATTTATCGCCTCAAAATAGACACGAGCATCGGGCGAATAAACAGACGCATACACCATTTTAATAGCTTCTGCTATAAGTTTCACGATCTTTGATTTGTTTTCAGGCGTATTGGGCACAATATAGGTATCAAACACTCCAGAAAAAGGATGTGTTATAGAATCTTCTGACGTACTGGAAGACCGTACAGCTATTGGCTTTTTTATTTGATCAACGAATACACGAATTTTTCGTAACAATGATAAGGACAACTTACCCTTTGAAAATAATTCCCGCAATTGCGTATAGGATATGTTAGAATTCAACACTTTACGCGTTAATCTATTTTTGGTTATAAATTTCTGAAACTCATCAGTACCAATAATTACCGTAGTTGGGGTAAGAACATTTATATACGGCGATAATTGCGGAAATTCTAAATTATATAATAGTACATCAACAAACCCAAGACCTCTCCCTTTTCCACCTAAAGAACCTTTACAAAAGGTAACAATATTGCGTTCATCAATTACCGCAGACTCATCAAATGACATTATTTTACCTCGTTTTTTATCCTCACGATAGTCGCGGAATTTTTCCAAAATCAAACTCCGTTTTTCCGGTATTTCCTCATATGAATTAACGCGTATTGAATTTATAATTTTTGCAAGTAATATTTCGCCCCGAGCCATTAACCAAATAGAAAACTGATTCTGATGAGCATGTAAATAAAATGAATCATCGGGAATAGTATACAACAACTCCTCAAATTCACGTAACGATGATGCTTCTGCAATTTTTTCTTCGTCATTATTACGAAATATAAAATTCCCAAAGCCTAAATAACTTTGTAAAATCTTTTTCAAATCAGTTATTAACGAATCTTTGTTTTTATCCAAAAACGACAAGCCCATTTTTTTTGCAAGGCCGGCATTTTTCACATCAGAAGATTGTAAAATAACTAATAAATTATGTATATATGATTTTGCATAAGAAATAAAAGATAAGCCGGCATTTTTATCTGTTTTTCCGGCCCGTTCGAATTCAACATCAGAAATAACACATAAAATAAACTCGCGATATTTATTGAAAATATAAATTGCCTCTTCATAGTTTTTTGCCAGCAAAACTTTTGGACGAGAGCGCATTTTGCAAATTTTATTAAGTTCATTTTTTTCTACCTCCGGTAAAATTTGACGCACCTGATCGAACACTATAGAATATAATGCCTGCAAATATTTTGAATAATACAAAGGAGAATCTTCAATAAGTAAGATAACGCGCACTAAGCCAATATGTGTATCATTCTCCACATTTACCCTGTCTTCTATAGATTTCACCATAGCAAACAAAATAAGAGAGTCACCATTCCAAACAAATATTTTATCTATAGCAGAAGATTTTGCAACAACATTATCAAAATATTTTAAATCATTTTTTTTATTTAATAATAAATATATAGGTATATTATGATGTTTATGGCGAACCTTTTCACTTGCTTTTACGGTTGCTCTCCTATCTATTCCTGCCATTAAAACCACCAAATCGAACGAGGTTGTTTCCATGAGAGCTAGAGCTTCTTCAACAGATGAAACACCGGTTATCCGAGGAAGAGAAAATAAACTATACTGATATATCTCTCCCATAAATTTTTCAAAAAATGAATCTTCACTTTCAAGCATAAACGCGTCGTATAAGGTAGAAATAAACAAAATATGTTTCACCTTATACTTCATCATATCGAGATATACATATTTCTCAAGAGATTGCTGATTGAAATACAACTGCAATGGCTTGTTTGTTTGCGTTAAAGATTTACGAAACTCCTGAGGTTTGTTTTGTTCAATCTCAAGAGTTACATTTTTTTGGGCAAGTATATCATACCCTTTATAACTATTTAAATAGCCATCTATCAACTTTGCAATATTCCGCAACAAATTATATTCCTCACGTAAAAATGGTGTATGTTTATATTCCAAAGGAAACTCTTTGAGATATACAATTTCTATACTTCCTTTTTTACCATCAATTGTGGTAAATGTTTCTGTTTGCATCCATTGAGTTTCTTCAAAATTAGATGTTACATATGTTTGTCCTAAAAAGCTGATTCTACAAGCTGTATATTTCGGATATTGCCATGACAAGGGTAATACTGTACAAATTCGTTGCAAGGCTTCCTGTTCACTGTTTGCCTCCTCTATAATAGTACCTGTTCTGTTAATTGCATGCAATTCTTTCAATCGTTCGCTATTCATTCGATACAGATTGACATATACATCTTTTACTGCTCTGCCCGAAATAATAGTTGACATATTTATTAATAACCGTCGTTCTTCTTTTAAAAAGGGTCCTTCGTCTGCATCAGGATATTTTTGCGTATAAAACACTTCTATACGTCCTTGTTTTTTTAAAACTGTATGAAATGACTGAGCTATCCCCCACTGTGTAACTTCAAAATTATCGGTTGTATACTCTTTTTTATCGTATGTAATACGTACCTGAGTGCTTTGTGGATACTGAAAAGATTCAGAAATAATATCACATATTTCCGGTAATACATCTTCCAGTTTATGTGCTTTTTGTATAATATCGGAGGTTATATTTATTGCACGCAATTCTTTAAGCCGTTCGGTATTATCGTGCAGGAGCTTCTGTAAAATTGTTTTACTGACTGCCCCGGATATTAATGAAACTAAATTATGCAAAAATTTGCGTTCTTCATATAAAAAAGGCCCCTCATCTGCATCAGGGAATTTTTGCACATAAAAAATTTCTATACTTCCTATTCCTCCATCCGGCGACTCAAAGTTGTCTTTCAACACCCATTGTGTTTCTTTGAAATGCTCACTTTCATAATGCTTATTATTATACCTGATTCGTACGACCGTACTTTCAGGATATTGCATTACCTCTGGCAAATAATCACACAAAGCCTCTAACACATACTCGATATCATGACTATTGCTTTCATATAATAAAAACTGAGCTTTTTCTATCCCTTTTAGTTCTTTTAATCGTTCAGTATAATTATATTGTAATTTGTGCACAATAAACTGAGACAAAGCACCTTTTATCAGTGTTTCCCAGGAATGTAGCGACTCTTTCACACAAGTATACTCTTCAACCTCTTCTGATGCTATAACAGATGTATCGAAAAAAACTTTTATTTCCATACTATTGTTTTCACTCAGCGTTGTATTGCTCCGAATAACAATAGAGCTATACAAAAAATCATCACTCACATATTCAGTACCATCATATTCTATTGATGCTGATTTAACGATCGGCGACACTGTTTCGGTAATGACATTACAAGCTTTCTCAAGTAAAGAAGATTCTGTAGTTTGATTTTGTACGAGAAATAATAATTTGTTGGTTACCTGTTGACAGGTTTCTTGAATATCCATATAAAAAATATACTATAATTGCGAAAAAATATTAACTAATCTAACATACACTATTATTATG
>JAWOEL010000059.1:0-3192 GCA_046482735.1 Bacteroidales bacterium
CCTAAATTTAAAAATGCACGGAAATTAAAAAGTCCAAGTTGTGTTGTTTTGCTCGGGACATTTATGACATGACCAAATTGCAACTTTAAGTCTTTTAGATGTTTACCCTTACTTAAAATATATCCATTGTGTTTTAACTCTTGGTCATAATTCTCTAAGTATCTTTTGATTGTTCTTTCATCTACACCATAAAAATCAGCAACCATTTGAGTTGTAAATTTATATTCACCCTCAAACAGCATACCTGGCAACCCAATATATTCTTGAATTTTCTCAAGAGCAAATCGGTTGTTTAATATATTTTGTCTGTCAATATTTGAATTTGTTAAATCTTTCATTTTTACATCTTTTCTACAAGGATACATAATTTGCACAATGCCTCTTTACAAAGTGTGTACCCTGCATATACTGCATTGCACACTTGGTTAAGTTGTTTTCACATTTGAAAAGTACAAATTTTTTCAAAAAAACAAATGTGCACGTGTGTTTTTATGTTCCGGGAGGTTCCCGCCTCAGGCGGGATAAATCGTGAGAGGTTCTCCGATAGGCTTTTAGCCTATCGGCTGCCTACTCCTTTAGGTTTGTGTTTAGTTTTTTTCTTTGAATTTGCTTTTATTTACTGTCAATGCCCATGTGCAACTCATAAATATTTGACTGATTAAAAAGCATGCATACTAACTCGTTGTAGTCACCTCTTCTCAATATGGGTTAAATCTATTACTGGTATTGATCCTCCAAATCCACAATTATGAAAATTGCCAGTCGAATCAAAATCAAAACTTATTAATAATGAATCTGTTTTATAGTCATTACCTAAAGTCGATGGTTTGTACCATAAATTATCGGAAGTTTTAATTACATAGTCATTGCAATTATCAGGTGGTGGCATATATAGAATTATTCCATCCTTCAAATTTAAACTGTTATTTTCTTCATCTTTCTCACATGATATGCCAATCATCATCAGAGTTATAAATAAAATCATTTGTATTGTGATCAATCTGTTTTTTTGCATAATTCATAAATTTTTTATTAAACTTGTATTATTAGATGAAAACTCCACGCAATTAGTTGCTTTAACAATCCCAAATACTGCTATTAAGACTCTTAAATGTGCATTAGTTTTTTAATTCTCAATATTATTGCATCATTCTATAATAATTGTTCATTTCACACGCATCGACTAATTAAACACAACGGCAGGCCGTCTAAAAACCTCCCGCCATTTTTTATGTTTTCAATAAAAGTACAGATTTTTTCGGATATATGGAGAAAAAATTGCGGGATTTTCATGTTTGTATCTCAACCACAGCGTGGTTGTATGTCTGTAGGAAATCGTGCATTAGTATTATGCTATTTCACGACTCCGGAGGATGTCGTATGTTTTTGATGTATGAATCCTAACGGATTCAGGAAAGACGACTTCTATTATTGTTTCTATAGATATTCGACTCCTACCGGAGTCGGTTTAGGAATAAACACATAATATTTTTTATGATTCAAACTTATAATGTGAGCTCAACACAAGAGGATATGAATCCTTGTATTCATAAAATCAAACACATTGCTCTCTATCTTGCTAAACCGCTGTATACGCAAACCGTACAGCCTGTTCCGGCATATTGTCGGAATATGCTAATCCCGCCTCGGGCGGGATAAATCGTGAGAGGTTCTCCTCCGATAGGGTTTTAGGCTATCAGCGGTCTATTCGATTACCACTCGTTGTTGTTGTTTGATATACAATGAATTATTTTTAATTTTATTTCTTCTGAATAATCTTCTTCGTATACCAGAGAATCAATAATATCTCTTAAAAATTCTTTCTCAATCCGCCCAGCGGCTAAATGATAACTAATGGTTTCCATTTTATACAAGAATCTTTGGGCAGCATCTAAATATCCATTTTTTAAGAGAAAAATACTACCCAAAGAAATTGCTATTCGTTTATTGCCATCTTGAAAACAATGACTTTTATTCGCAGCAAAAAATAGATGTGTTAATTTGTCTATAAAAGTAGGGTAATACATATCATTTTGGATATGTTCCAAAGCCGCATCAAGAGAGCCAATATTAATAATTCCATCAGCTCCACCACCACTTACGGCAATTGTCTTTTGGTGGATATTGACAATTTCCTGAATGTCGGTAATATATATTATCGTATTCATTCGCTGTCCTTTAATCTTTTAAAAACGTCTTTTGCTTCCTCTAATTGTTTTTCGAAATTTACACTTTGTTCACCAAGAAAACGTTCAAAATCAGCCGGAGAAATAGAATGTATGTATTCTTCCAGTTTTTTATGAAACGCATCTCTAAAATGTAAATCTCTTGACGCCATTTTTATTCTTGCATCTTCAATATGAGGTCGTTGCAAAGGGTGTTCGGAAAAATAATTAAATATTTCATCAACCTCAATTGCTTGTAATTTACGACCTACTTTTTTAAAGTACTTTTCTATTTCAAAAGCAATTCCTGTCTCAAATGACGCAATAAGATTAAGAATCTCCGCATACATTGTATCTCTTGCATTTTCTTGTGCCTCAAGTTTTAAAATTTGTTTATATTCTTGTGCATTCTCCTGAAATATGCATTGATAGATTTTATCGGTAAACAGTGAATACTTGTAGTTCCCCATATTAACATATCGACTTAATGAGGAGGTAAATTCTTTTCTGTATTTGCTTTCTCTAATTGCAGTCGGCAAGTAATCGGAGTCTTTACGATTAATATATTTTGTTCCACCACCTGTTCTTTCATTGATTGTTTCAATTACAATATCAAGCATTTTGGAACGTAAAAGTTTGGCATTTTCACTTTCTGCAAGTAACATTCCTAAATTTAAAAATGCACGGAAATTAAAAAGTCCAAGTTGTGTTGTTTTGCTCGGGACATTTATGACATGACCAAATTGCAACTTTAAGTCTTTTAGATGTTTACCCTTACTTAAAATATATCCATTGTGTTTTAATTCCTGGTGGCAAGCTATCGTTCGCATGCATCGCCAATCTTTAGCAGCAGGAGTATATTATATACAGTTAAAAAATGGGAAGAACACCTTCACTCAAAAGCTTCATTAATGCCGAACAGGTTATTCGGTAACTCTTCGATGTTATCGGCTTCGATGATTCGCATAAACAGATTTTCGGACGATTCTTCCTGGTTGAATGTTATCTTACGAGTCAGTCCTTTTCC
>JAWOEL010000087.1:0-14162 GCA_046482735.1 Bacteroidales bacterium
CCGAACGACTCAATTTATTGTTTCGGCAGAAAATGAAGATAATTGTGTAACTGTTGATACGGTAACAGTAGAAGTGGATGAGTTACAAATTGACACATATATCTTTGATCAAATAAGTTGCTACGG
Organism: Bacteroidales bacterium; assembly: GCA_046482735.1. GTDB lineage: Bacteria > Bacteroidota > Bacteroidia > Bacteroidales > UBA1715 > JAQICB01. The sequence continues at coordinate 127 of JAWOEL010000087.1, forward strand.
TGAAACCGATGGGAGAATATATGTTTCTCCTATTGGTACAGAACCATATGTATATGAATGGGAGAATGGTCATACCGGACAGTCTCGTATGGATCTGAATGAAGGTTTATATTCAGTAACAGTAACTGACGATTTAGGATGTGAAAATTCCCGCGATTTCGAAATAATTGAACCGGAACCTCTTCAGATAACAGATACAACTATTAATTTTGTTACATGTAGTACAGCTTGCAATGGCAGTATACACGTAAAAACTACAGGAGGTACAAAACCATACACTTATTCCTGGTCACATAGATATGACACAACCGCTTCTATACATAATCTATGTTTAGATTCGGAATATACCGTAAACGTAACAGATAAGCATGGGTGTAAAACAACAGTAAACGATACTATACACATTGGTATGTTTGCATCACTTCCATATGTAGATGCGTATGCAGACGATTATAATCTATATGAAGGACAAACAACAACAATACATGCTGCACCTGAAGTTTCTGATACAATTAACTATAAATGGACACCACAATTATGGCTCGAATCTGACACTTCTGGTGTAACAGAAACAAGTACCCCGGAATCTATTACATATTACGTGTATGCAACAGATCAATACGGATGCATGTCTCAAGATACTGTTTCAATAACAGTACACGAGTGGGAGTGTGGAGACCCATACATATTTGTTCCAACTGCATTTTCCCCTAATGATGATGGTGTAAATGATATTTTAGAAATAAAAAGTGACGTTATTACAGATATTTCATTTGAAATATATGATCGCTGGGGCGAATGTGTGTTTTCAACCACCGAACTTGATGCAACCTGGGATGGCACATACAAAGGAGAGAAACTCCATCCACAAGTTCTGGTATATTATATTAAAGCTCGTTGCTTGAATGAAGAAGAGTTTGTTCAGGAAGGTAATATAACAATACTGGAATAATGCATAAAACCACTCTTCACATAGTATTAATCGTGATATGTGTTCTGTTATTTCAAAAATATACACCGGCACAAGATATACATTTCTCCAACTTCTACACAAATGCTCTTCATCTCAATCCTGCTTTGACAGGATTTTTTAAAGGTAAATACAGATTAGGAGTTGCGTTTCGTGACCAATACAGAACAGTTGCTGTTCCCTACCAAACTATGACGTTTACCTGTGACGGAAAATTATCTCCTGCCCGGTTTGGGCGTCAGAATATGGGTCTTGGGCTTATGTTGACATACGATATTGCAGGAGATTCTCATTTTAGTACCATGCAAATTGGTATCCCCTTTGCCTATCACATTAAAACATATGCGAAAAATTGGAAATTTTCCGGTGGAATACTTCCTTCAGTATACACAAATGCTATTGACTATACGCAATTAAAATTTCCCGACCAATTTGACGGCATACAATATACTCCTGACATTCCAACGCAAGAAAACATAATTGATAAAAATTTAGCGTACTTTAATATCGGAGCAGGTTTGTTCGGAATGTATACTCCCAACAAAAAAGTTCGATACGGAGTGGGACTTGCAATATATAATATAACTCAGCCCAATATATCATTCTACAGTGATAATAATATCATCCTTCCTCGTAGATATCTTATCCACGGACTTTCTCATATAGAACTACGCAGAGATTGGGATGTGATTCCTGCTGCTAAAGTACAATTTCAAACAACCCAACATGAATATCAATTTGGTGCAACAGTTCTTCATTATACACATTCCACACGTATACCTAAAATTAATGCCGGAATCTGGTTTAGAGCACGCGACAAAGATGCCGTTATTTTAGGAATTGGAGGTCTAGTTAACGGATACAATATTATACTCAACTATGACATAAACATGTCTACATTAAAAACTGCCAGTAATGGTCATGGGGCTCTTGAATTAAGTATTTCTTATATTTTGACCAGTTTACGCAGAGGGAACAAAAAAGCACCGGTTAAATGTCCCGCTTATCTATAATTATGTAAAATGGAGTTATCCTGAATTATACTAAAAATTTTTGGGCTACACTCCACAAGACCATACCACAACTTACTGAAATATTGAATGAATGTTTCGTACCAAATTGCGGGATTTCTATGCATTTATCGGACATATCTATAACCGATTGCTGAACACCAGATACTTCATTACCAAACACAAGAGCGTATTTTTTTTCTGTATCAATCGTTAAGTTATGTAAAAATGTACTATTACGGGTTTGCTCTACCGAACAAATTATATATCCGTCTTTTTGTAATTGTTCTATTACTGCTTCAGTACTATCCGAATATTCCCAGTCTACTGCCTCATGTGCACCTAATGCAGTTTTTTGAATTTCTTTATGTGGCGGCTTGCATGTAATGCCGCATAAGTACATTTTTTCTACAGCAAAGCCATCAGATGTACGAAATGCTGACCCAACATTTTGTCCGCTTCGTACATTGTCAAGTATTATTGCAACAGGAATTTTTGCAGCCAATTTAAAATCGTCTACAGATATACGACCTAATTCATGTAATGATAATTTTTTAAAACTCTTTTTCAATACGGAAGGTTTTACATGTTACACCATTTTTTTTCACATCTAAAAAATAAATACCGGAAAAAATAGTCTTAATATCAAATAAGGTATGCGTTGCTTCAAGTTGTTGTTTTGTCATAGGGCCATATGCTCCTTTTTTATAAAATTCAATTGAAACATCTTTATACTCATATACAATTACCTCAATAGCATCACTTTTCACCACACACTGTGCATCAACAGAAATGCTATCATGTTGAAATTCTGTTGATATAGCTATTTCAGAAATAGTTGTAGTATCTGAAGTTAATCCCTCCAAAGAGTAGGTTTTGTCCTGAGCATATATACTAATTGATATACATGCAAAAATTGAAGCAACAACTATTTTTTTCATTTTTTTAGTTAAATTAATTGTTTATGCACATGTATAAACGTACAAATAAAACATATATATACAAATATACTAAAATATATAATAGCAGAATAAATACCTTTCATACTTTTTAAGTATAACTACACACAATAAAAAAAGCATTGTTATTTTTGTTAGTAAAATCAAAAGTACGATTTTTGCATATATGACAATATTTCGTGTAACCTTTTTTATGTTAATTTTATTTTGTGTTCAAACCACCACGTTTGCACAAGATGAAGAAGAAGAGCCCACAAAGAAAAAACGATCATCTTTGTTTGTACCAAAAACAAAAAAATCTTCAAAAGCAAAAAAGTCTAAAAGACGAAAAGACCTATTTCGTGATCAAGTATTTTCATCAAAAAAAGAGTCGGAAAAGGAACAAGCCAAAAGACATCGGAAAGAACGAAAAAAAGAACGAAAAAAGTATAAGCAAAATCGAGGAGAAATTCAAGATAGCCGAACACTGAAACAAATGAAAAGAAATGAACGCGAGGCAGAAAAATATAATGAGCAAAAAAGCATGCCCTTTTTTAGAAGAATGTGGACACGATTAATACCTTCAAAAAGTGAGCGTGTGCAAAACAAACAACGCCGTAAAGCCGAACGAGTGGAACGACGGAAAAATAAAGCTCAACGTAAAAAAGAATCAGGCTATACACCAGATATTAAAAAAAGAAAAAATAAACAACTCAGAAGTTTTTGGAATCCATTTAAAAGTAGAAGATAACATGAAAAAAAGTATAGTAACAATTATAAGTATTATTGGTTTTACAGCTCTATCATCTTTGCATGGTCAAAATTGCGACTCATTGTATATATCGTCACTTACGTCATTTGATGAAAAAGAATATACAGAATCTATCGAAACTATTAATACATGTATAAACGTATGTCCCGATCATGAAAAATATTATTTACACAAAGCAAAGGCATATTATAATATACACAATATAATAAAAACTATACAAAGTTTACACAAAGCTATAGATATCAATGACACCTGTATAGAGGCGTATACACTTCGTGCACAGATATACTTAGATCAGCATTTTCTAGCAAAAGCAATAGACGATTATGAGAAAATATTTACTATTCTTCCGCAATTACATACGCAGTTTACGCCAATTTATCATTTGAATTTAAGCAAAGCGTATAATAACACACGTCAATATCACAAAGCATATGATTTACTGAAAAATGTAGAAGACAAAGCAGAGGGCAGTATTGGTTACCATGCAAATATATCGGTTAGTTGCATGTATTTGAATAAAGAAACTGAAGCAAAATTTCATTTGCAGAAATGCCTCGAAATTGATCCCGGATTTACCGGAGGACTCGTTAATATGGGATACTATTTAGTAACCAAAAAAGAATATAAAAAAGCAATTGAATACTTCGACAAAGCCTTAGTGAAGAATCCTAGAGAAGCTTATGCACTTAACAATAGAGGATTTGCATATTTCAAATTACATAAATATGCAAAAGCACTCGACGATGTTAATCAATCGATAAAATTACAGCCCGATAATTCTTTTGCGTATAAAAATAGAGGATTAATATACAGTAAAACCGGACTTACCGAAGATGCATGTAAAGATTTTGAAAAAGCACTGAAATTAGGCTATACCGAAATGTATGATAAAGAAGTTGAAATGTTACACAAAAAAATATGTAAATAATTTAAGCTAAGGGATAAAATGCATCTTCTATATGGCTTACATCTGTAATCTGCGAATTGTGAATTACCGAAACAATATCAAAACGTATTTCACCTGAGAAATCTTTTTTTTCTATATAGGCATTTGCGGCTTGCACCAAAAAACGTTGCTTTTTTCGGTTAACAGCATCTTGCGGGCGTTCAAAATATGGGGTTGAACGTGTTTTAACTTCCACAATAACAAGACAATCACCATCAAGCATAATTATATCAATTTCTTTATGCTTAAAATGCCAATTCCTCTCTAACAAAATATAACCTTTTCGTGATAGGTAATTATACGCAATTTGCTCACCTTTTAATCCTAAAGATGATTTTTCTATTTTATTCATCTAACTATTCATCATTTTTTTTCGTATATTTGAATATTATTGGGTTTGATTAATAACAAAAATATGAAATTTTTTTCAACAATAGTATTATTAGTTGTCATAAATCTTAGTGCATTTTCGCAAAGATTTGAAGGTACTATTGATATTGTTAAGAAAACACATACAGACACCACATATTATAGTTATACCATTAAAAAACAGCAAATTCGTATAGACGAATATGATAAATATAAAGAACTCAAAAAAACCTATTTATTAAATCTTAAAGACAGTTCAATTTTTGCAATTAACCACACACAAAAAATATACATGCCCGTAAAACGGCAAAAAGCTATAGAATTTGCAGAAAACAAACCCGAAATAATAAACACCGGAAATTATAAATATATTGAAGGTTATAAATGCTACCAATGGAGAGTGCGCGACGAAAGTAGCAATACAGAAATTGCGTATTGGATTGCACAAGAGAATTTTGATTTTTTCAAACCTATGTCTGTGTTATGGCAAAATATCGAAACAAGCTTTTCTTTTTTCACTCTGTTACCTCTTAATAATATAGCCGGGAATATGCCTTTACTGACCGAGAGTAGAACGCTACTTCGTGATGAGAAAGCTATATATACAGTAATAAAAATAGAAACTGCCTCTATAGAAAACGAAAAGGTTTTCACTATTCCCGAAACATATAATATGCACGAAGTTATACGATAAAGTTAGAGCAAAGACAAAATAACTTCATTTTCAAAACTTTCTAATGTGTATTCACCCCCAATTTGAAGGGCATGATTTATATTCGTGTGACCAAAAGGTGCATTAAAACACACAGGATACGAATATTCTTCAACCGCTTGACATATAATTTCTTCTACAGATAAATGAAATGGGTTATTGCCCGGTTTTGTGCCCGAAAATGAACCAACAACCAAAGCAGATATACGAGATAATATACCACTCAATTTCAAATTTTGCAACATTCTATCAATATGATAATCATATTCTCCTACCTCTTCAATACATAAAATTGTATCAGAAAAATCATATTCAAAAGACAAATCACGTAAAGACTGCAAAACAGACAAGTTGCCACCTATTAGTCGCCCCGTTGCTTTGCCATATCTGTTATATTGAGAAGATGAAAAAGAATATACAGGCTTTGTGCCAAAAAGCATAGCGTGCAAAGACTGTAATGACTCAGCCTTAACGGTTTCAAAATTAATAGGCATCGCCGCATGAACAGACGCTACATGTACTGAATTAAGATACGCATGTGCAACCGTAATATCACTAAAACCTATCACCCATTTCGGACTGTTGAGAAAAACAGAATAATCCATAAAAGGGAACACCCGTATAGCACCATATCCTCCACGAGCACAGAAGATTGCACGTACATCAGGATTGTTTAGAGCATTTTGCAGATCCTCCCGTCTGTGTTCATCAGTTCCTGCAAAAGCACCGAAACTGTTGGTTGCATATGAACCAATAAGCACAGACAGCCCCCATGATTCCAGAATACGTTGAGCTGAAACAATATACTGCTCATCAATTGGTCCGGCAGGAGATATAATAGAAACAAGGTCGCCGGTTTGTAAAAAATCAGGTTTTATTATCATGATTTAGCAAAGTTTTGTACTCAAAAGAGAATATTAATTTATCTTTGCGAAGATAAAGAGAAAAATGAATTACAAAAAATATATATAACTAATGAAAAAATATAACAGACATCTTGTTACAGCAGCTCTTCCATATGCAAACGGACCGGTGCATATAGGGCACCTTGCAGGAGTATATATACCGGCTGATATATATGTTCGGTATTTACGCATGAAAAAAGAAGATGTGTTATTTGTGTGTGGCAGCGACGAGCATGGTGTACCAATAACAATCAAAGCAAAAGACGAAAACGTAGCCCCACAAGATATAGTGGACCGATACCATTCTCTTATAAAAGAATCATTTGATGAGTTTGGCATTCATTTTTCAAATTATTCACGAACTTCAGGAGAAAATCATCATAAAGTTTCATCGGAATTTTTTACAACATTATATAATAAACATGAATTTGTAGAAGAAGAAACTGAGCAATATTTTGATGAAGAAACACAACAATTTTTGGCCGACAGATATATTACCGGTACGTGTCCAAAATGTGGTAATAAAGAAGCGTATGGAGACCAATGCGAAGACTGCGGATCATCTCTAAGTCCTTTGGAGCTCATACAGCCAACTTCTCGTTTATCAGGAGGAAAACCAGTATTGAAAAAGACAAAGCATTGGTACTTACCACTCGAAAAACACGAAGATTTTTTAAAAAAATGGATACTCGAAGAACATACCGAATGGAAACCAAACGTTTACGGCCAATGCAAATCCTGGCTAGATGGAGGGCTGCATTCACGAGCAGTGAGCCGGGATTTGAAATGGGGAGTTCCCGTCCCATTAGATAATGCAGAAGGTAAAGTATTATACGTATGGTTTGATGCACCAATAGGGTATATAACATCAACACAAGAATGCACAGATAATTGGGAACAATATTGGAAAGCAGAAGATTCAAAACTTGTTCATTTTATTGGCAAAGACAATATAGTGTTTCACTGCATAGTTTTTCCTGCAATGCTCAAAGCACACGGAGAATATATATTACCGGATAACGTGCCGGCAAATGAATTTTTAAATCTGGAAGGCAATAAAATATCCACATCACGAAATTGGGCAGTATGGTTGCATGAATACTTACAAGAATTTAAAGACCAACAAGATACCCTACGATATGTTCTTACCGCAAACGCACCCGAAACAAAAGATAATGATTTCACCTGGGCAGATTTTCAAGCACGCAATAATAATGAATTGGTTGCAATTCTTGGAAATTTCGTAAACCGTGTAGTTGTGCTTACCCATAAATATTTTGATGGTAAAGTTCCGGCAGCAAATGCATTACAGGAAATAGACGCAGAGGCACTTAAAAGTATACAAACAGCACAAACAAATATAGAAAAAAACATAGCCACATATAGATTTCGAGAAGCATTAAAAGACGCGATGCAACTTGCACGTATTGGAAACAAATATTTAACCGAAACCGAACCCTGGAAAATTGCAAAAACAGATATAGAACGCGTAAAAACAATTATGCATGTTTCCCTGCAAATAACCGCAAATTTAGGTTTGCTCCTTGAACCATTTATTCCATTTGCTGCAAAAAAAATCCGAGATTGTGTACATATTTCAGAACCAATATGGGATGATATCAGTACAACTATATTATCCGAAAATGCGGAGATTTCACATATAAAACTCTTATTTAAAAAAGTAGAAGATGCAGATATAGAATACCAAAACAAGAAACTACAACAAGCAGAAGAACAGGCAGAAGAGATCGTTCCCGAACATGAAGTGCAACCATTAAAAGATACTATAGAGTATCCTGATTTTGAAAAATTAGATATACGAGTAGGAACAATTCTCGAGGCAGAAAAAGTTCCCAAAACAGATAAATTAATGAAACTCCGCGTAAATGTTGGAACCGACACACGAACTATTGTATCGGGAATAGCACAATACTTTGCACCCGAAGAAATAATTGGAAAGCAGGTAAGCGTGCTTATTAATTTAAAACCAAGAAAACTTCGCGGAATAGAATCGCAAGGCATGATATTAATGGCAGAAAACACTGACGGAAAACTTTCATTTGTAGGTCCCGAAGAAAATCCAAAAAATGGTAGCACAATTTGTTAAAAGATTTTTTTTATTTAAAAAAAACAAATATCTTTGTTAGTTGATAATGAAAGCCATATTAGAATTAATATGAAAAAAAATATTCTACAAACACTTATAGCCATTTGTATAGGTTTAATAAGCTATACAAACTCATATTCACAAGATGCACACCTATCACAATATGATGCGGCTCCCTTATATTTCAATCCGGCACAAGCCGGTTTGTTTGATTGTGATCATAGAATGATTCTCAACTACAAATCACAATGGTCTGTATATAAAACTTTTTTAGCATCATTTGATCAGCCTATCCCGGATTTATCTTATAAAGGTGGCACGTTTGGTGCCGGAGCCCTTATTGCATCAGACTATGGTGGGGAAAATTCGTATGGTAATACTTTTTTAAAGTTAATGCCGGCATATCACAAAACATTGATTCCTAATAAATTAAAACTTTCTGTTGGGCTGGATATCATGATGAATCTTATGACTATAGACGAAAGTACTATACGATTACCCGGGCAAATAGATCCTATAACCGGTAATTCATCCGGAGGAACAGAATTTGATAATCCCACAAAATTTTATGCTGATTTAGGTTTAGGAATAAATGCAGAATACACGCTAAAAAAAGATATCCCTATTCACGGAGGAATTACCATATACCGATTAGCCGGTTCTGGTGGTGGCGGTGTTGCAACAAACAATACGACACCTAATTATCGTCGATTTTCACTTAATGCGAATTCAATTGTGCCGCTAAATTCTACAATTACATTGTTACCGAGTTTTATTTTTTTAAATCAAAAAATATACAATCAAATGAATGCTGGTTCATTCGTGAGATTTTCTATGCACGATATAACGCCAATAGTAAAAGCATTATATGCTGGTGCGTGGTATAGATTTGGCGATGCATTTATTATTGGTTTAGGATTTGATAAACAATTAAACGAAAAAATCAAAATGAATTTGGGCGTTAGTTATGATGTGACAATTTCGCGTTTTCGAACATCAGATAATTGGATTCATACCAATAATGTTGGAACAGACAGTTTTGAAATATCAGTTAAATTTATCAATTGCAGAAAAGAAATAATTGTAAACCCACAAGGTATAATAAATGATCCATTTAGATAATTTTTAATATATGCATACACGACGCATTTTACATATCTGTTTTGCTATATGTGTTACACTTACAATGACAACACATGAAAGTTTTTCGCAAACAAAAAAACATTATTATGAGGCATACCTGAATGCAGGAGATTCATGCCTTAATGTATATAATTATTATGGGGCACACCAGGCCTATAAAAAGGCATTAACCTATAAACATGAAACCGAGTTGCTCTTTAGAATTGCTGAGGCATGCCGCATGTATCAAAATTATGCTGATGCTGAAAAATATTATAAACAGGCTTTAGATGAAGATTCGACGTCATATCCAAATGCGGTGTATCATTATGCAGAAATGTTAAAATATCAAGGAAAATATGACTTAGCTGCAGAAAAATTTAAAGAATATTATTCTGAACATAAGCGTGATAATTCATACTATTCCAAAAAAGCATATAATGAAATAGAAGTGTGTGACTCTTTGGTGGAAACGATACCAACACTTAAAAATATTTCAGCTAACCGCATAGAAAATTCGCACATAAATTCAATGTATTCGGAATATTCTCCCAAACAATACAGTGATTCTCTGTTTTTCTTTGGAAGTGTACGAGCGGTAGATACAGTTTTGGCGGATACAGCGTATAAGTTTAATAATTACTGGCATCAATTACTCGTAGCAGAACGAAAAGACAGCACGTTTTCGCATATACGGGAAATAGAAGAATTACAGGATGACGGATATCATATAGGTAATATATCGTTTAACAGAACGGGTGATGTTGCATTTTTTACAAAATGTAAAGATTATAATTGTTCAATCTATAAAGCGGCTTTTAATGTTTATACACAATCTTTTTCTAAAATAACTGAACTTCCCAGAACAATAAATAAACCGGGTGCAAATAATACAACACCACATCTTTCATATGTAGGAGCAAGTGAAATACTCTTTTTTGCCTCAGACAGAAAAGGTGGTCATGGTGGTTTGGATATATGGTACTCGTTTATGAATGAGGACGGTAGTTTTGAACGTCCTCAAAACTGTGGAGAGAGTATTAATACTATCGGCAACGATATTACTCCATATTATGATGTGCGTGATTCTTTACTATATTTTAGTTCTGAGTGGCATACAAGTTTAGGAGGATATGATGTGTTTACATCAAAGGTAAACTGGAAAGACGAATCATGGTCACCTGCCAAAAATCTGGGTAAACCGGTTAATTCAAATTATAACGATTTGTATTATAATTTTTCTCAGGACTCTATGCGTGCATATTGGGTGTCAAACAGAACTGAATCAACAAAATTAATTGGCAAGGCATATGGTAATGATATATATCATCACCCACTTGTACGTAAATCTATTATGCGTATTTCTGACTTGGTTCCTATATACTTATATTTTGATAATGATGCACCGAATCCTAATACATTAGATACAATATCTGATAGAGATTTTATTGAACTGTATCTTGAATATATGAATCGTAAAGATGAATATATAAGACGGTTTACAGAAAATTCTCCACCGGAGAGATATGAATATGATTTAGAAATTATTGATACTTTTTTTGATGATTTAAAAAGCGAATTTGAGCGATTGTTTTTGTTTGCTGAACTATTAGAGGTCATTCTAGAAGATGGACAGGATATTGTTGTTGTATTTAAGGGATATGCCAGTCCGGTTGGAAATACACAATACAACGAAAATTTAGCAAAAAGACGTATTTCCTGTATTCAGAATTTCTTTGATGAATTTAATGATAGTACACTTAATAAATACACACAAAATAAACCGGGCTCTGGTAAAGGTAGCTTAAAATACGGTCACGAACCTATTGGTGAGACAGTAATGGATGATACATTTATTTCTAAACATGGTATCGATTATAATGCTATATCTGATGGAGCAGAAAAACGTATGTCTGTATATAGCCCAGCGGCAGCATATCAACGGAAAATTGAAATTGTGGCTGTAAATATTGAGTACGAAGATCAATTATATGAGGATATTGAACAAGAAATAAAAACTAAGAAAAAATCAGTTGATAAGGATGAAACAGATACAGCAGATACAAGTTCAACACAAGAATCTATACAAGAGGTAGATGATTTCAATACAGAAGAGGACGAATCATCGTTACCTGATTCATATATTGAAGAAGATACCACACAAGCACAAGATTCAGATACAAGAAGTTCAACAAATAATGAAGAGGATCATTCATCACCTGCAAATAGATCGGAACTAAAACGTTCTGAAGAAAAAGTATTTATTCAAAAATAATACTCTTCATTTTTTGTACATATACCTATATTTAGAAGAAGGAGAGTATAATGAAAACACTTTTTACCATACTATGTGTATGTATAATAAGCTATACATTTTCACAAAATTACGCAAATAGTTGGATTGACTATTCTCAAACGTATTATCGAATACCTGTTACCCAAAATGGTGTATACAAAATTACACACTCAACACTTATAAATAATGGTATTTCTATAGGTGATTTTGATCCGAGAAATATTCAAATGTTTCATAAAGGAAAATCTATTCCGATTTTTGTTTCAGGACAAGAAGACGGTATATTTAATAGTTCAGATTATATACTGTTTTATGCCGAAAAAAATACCGGTTGGCTCGATTCTGCTATATATATAAACAGTAAACAACTAAATCCAAACTATAGTCAATATAATGATACAGCTTCTTATTTTTTGTGCTTTGCCAATACCATAAGCTCTTTGCGTTATGATACAAGTAATGCACATAATTTTTCGCAATATTCTCCTATTTCATATTGCCTTAAAACATCGCGAGCAGACTTTACGCAAGAGTATAATTATGCACAAAACGCAGCATATGTTTTAGACGGCGAAGGTTGGACAGATGAATTTTTTACGATGGGAGAATCTGTTACCAAAGCATTATCTACCCCAAATTTTCAAGCAGGTGTTAATATACCATATACATTAAAATATGGTGTCTCCGGTCAATCAGAAACGCAACATGACTTAATTGTTGAAACATCCGATTATCTTTTTGATACTGTATACTACGATTATAATGCTATTCACAAAACTGTTGAAATATACGATGAATTAAATTCTACAACACAAATAGAATTTCGGAGCCAATGGAGTTCTGCAAAAAATGCAGATAAAAACAGTGTAGCATATGTGGAAATAACCTATCCGCATTCTTTCAATTTTCAGGGACGTCAATTTATGGAGTTCACGCTGCCTGCTTATAATCAGGCAGATAGTGTATATGTTGAGATAATAAACTTTGATGGCGGAGAAGCTCCCTATGTATTGAGTCAATCTAATTCAACAATGATACGTGCAACAAAAGATGGTTCAAAATATAAATGCATAATTCCCCACACACAATCAAAACAAAAGTGTATAATTGTTAATCCTAACTCATTCCGATCAATCCAGACTATACACCATACATCTTCACAAAACACTCATGAATCTGTGTTTTACGATGTGCAAGCAGGTAGTTCGCATGAAGGAGATTACATTATTATTACTCACAAATCCTTATGGAATAGTGCTGTTTCCTATAAAAATTACAGACAAAAGACAGGATTTAACCCTGTTTTGATTGACATAGATGAATTATATAATCAGTTTGGATATGGCATACAAAAACATCCATATGCTGTTCACAACTTTATACAATATGCTACACATGAATGGAACATACGTCCCGAACATGTCTTTATATTAGGTAAAGGGCTTCATATGCCATCGTATAGAAAAAATGAAAATAACTATGCAAAATGTCTTATTCCTGCAATGGGTACTCCTTCATCAGATTTGTTATATACTACAGATTTACATGGAAACACAATGCGTGCAAATATTGCAATTGGCAGATTGGCAGCAGAAACACCCGAAGAGGTCGATTTATACCGAAAAAAGGTAGAGCAACACGAGTCGCAAACACCGGCACCGTGGATGAAAAATGTAATGCATTTTGGAGGAGGAGCTAATGCGATTGAACAAAGATTGTTTCGTATATATTTGGCTTCCTACGAAAAAACTCTCGAACAGGAATTTTTTGGTGCACATGTCGAAACATTTCTCAAAAAAAGTTCTACTGTTTTTGAAAAAACTGAACCTGAAACTATTCGGGAAATGATGAACGAAGGAACATCTTTGTGCACCTTTTTTGGTCAT
>JAWOEL010000098.1:0-35476 GCA_046482735.1 Bacteroidales bacterium
CTTTTATTGTTTCTATAGCCAAATCGCTCTGTGCTTGTGGTAAAGTGAGCTCAAAATTATTCACCGCCATTCCCTGCCGTGAATGCAAATCAGACTCTATTTGTATGGTAAGTATATTTCTACTCCCATTATTCTGAATAGTTTTTTTTATATAGTTTCTGCGCGAAAACTCCAAATACATCGTTATTCTCATCTTGAAAAACAACCATTTACAGACGTAAACTTATTGATTTTCAAGATTTCGAAAGCCTCGTCTTTGAAGCTTTCGCATCAGAAACACAGAAAAAAAATAGTTTTCTCGCAAGCACTACATAGATTGATGTAAATGTACATATAGAGCAGAATCCATATTTTTTCAACCATTATATATACATGTACCTATACAGGTAAAGTAATATACATAAAAAACCAACTTGAAAATTTTCAAGTTGGTTTTTGTATAGATAATTAAATTGATTTGTGTAAGTAATTACACATTAATAATTTTCTTCTTTTACCTGGAAATGTGCTTGAGGGTGTTCACACGCAGGACATTTATCCGGAGCTTTTGTACCTTCGTGAACAAAACCACAGTTTTGGCATTTCCACAGCACTTTTTCATCTTTTTCAAAAACTTTACCTTCTTCAATATTTTTAAGAAGTTTTAAGTATCGTTTTTCGTGTTGAATTTCTACTTTTGCTACATTTCTGAATGTGCGGGCAACATCTTTAAAACCTTCTTTTTCTGCTACATCAGCAAACGATGGATATAAATCAGACCATTCTTCATTTTCACCTTCAGCACCAGCTTTTAAGTTTTCCGGAGTAGTACCAATAACACCGGCTGGATATGTCGCAGTAATTTCAACCGGACCGCCTTCGAGATATTTGAAAAATCGCTTTGCATGTTCTTTTTCCTGCTCTGCAGTTTCCATAAACATGTTAGATATTTGTACATATCCTTCTTTTTTTGCTACTTTAGAAAAGTATGTGTATCTCATACGTGCTTGAGATTCACCGGCAAATGCCTTTAATAGATTTTTTTCTGTTTCTGTTCCTTTAATTCCCATATTTTTTATATTTAATAGTTAGTAATATTTTTTGTTGTTGGTAACAAATATATAAAATCTTTTATAAACGGTCTTTTAAAATTGCTGTTATAACCTTATGATTAATATCACCTTTTTCACCAAAATTAATCACCCCTCTTTGTTCAAGACGATCTGCTACTAGTGTGCAGGTATCTTCTTTTATATCATACTCACTTAAACGTGTTTCCATACCTAATGCTTTGAAGAATGCAACTGTTTTATCAATAGTTGCATCAATACGTTCGTCTTTTGAACCTTTGGTTATACCCCATATGCGTTCGCCGTATTGTACAATTTTATCTCCTTTTACATTTCGGCGAATGTTCATATTTCCCGGTAATATGATAGACAATGTACGTGCATGGTCTATATTGTACAGAGCAGTAAGTTCGTGACCAATAACGTGAGTACTCCAGTCTTCGGTACATCCCCGAGAAAGAATACCGTTAAGAGCCATTGTTGCACTCCACATATAATTAGCCGCAGCCTCATAATTTGCTTTGTCTTCAATAACTTTAGGACCTTCTTCAATAAGTGTTTTAAGCACACCTTCTGCCCATCGGTCTTGTAATGGTGTATTGTTTTGCACAGTAAGGTATTGTTCCATAACGTGAATAAAAGCATCTATAATACCATTTGCAATTTGTCGTTCGGGTAAAGATGCAACAGTTTTGGGGTCAAGAATTGAGAATTTAGGCATAACTAAGGGACTGCCAAAAGATAATTTTTCTTGTGTGCTTTTTCGCGAAATTACTGAATTAGGATTCATTTCTGTTCCGGTAGCAGGGAGGGTTAATATGCACGAAAGAGGTATTGCATTTGTAACCTCAATTTCACCTTTTAAAAGGCCCCATGGGTCTAGATTTTCGTCAACGCATAATGCGGCCGATAAAAATTTTGTACCATCAATAACAGACCCACCGCCTACGGCAAGCAAATAGTCAACTTTTTCTTTGCGAGCAACTTGTAGGGCTTCCATCATTGTTTCATATTTTGGATTTGGTTCAATACCGCCAAATTCGATATATGAAAAATTATCTAATGCTTGAGTAACTTGTTCGTATACGCCATTTTTTTTGATACTTCCGCCGCCGTACAGCATCATTATTTTAGCATTTTTTGGAACAAGATCTTTAATTTGAGCTATAGAACCTTCTCCAAATACTATTTTTACTGGATTGTGAAATTCAAAATTGTTCATAATAATTATTTATTTTAGGATTATACTAATTTGTTTTGTTATTTTTTTGTGCAATTTTTTCTATAATAAAAATACTGATAAATCCCAGAGTAATATAGCCTATAGCAATAGCAAATTCTGAGTTTATTTCAGGAAGTATAGGTTTGTATGATGCAATTTTTATATCTTCAATAAGATGTCCGTTATCTGAAACAAAAGCACCAAAACTATTGGTTTCCACCAGATTCATATCTATGTCATACGATTTTTTCCATGGCCACAAAATTGCTAACGAACCAAAAATAAAACCGGTTAATATAGCAACAGTTTGGTCTTTGTAGGTTTTGAACAACCAGGAAAGACCGTGAGAAAATACGACTAAGCCAACAACGCAACCTATAAGCACCGGAAAGAGAATACCAATATCCAAATTATTGACGGCATCAATCATTATAAGTTGGTAATTTCCCATAAGAATAAGCACGAACGAGCCGGAAAGTCCGGGGAGAATCATGCTACATACAGCTACTATACCACAAATTATCAGATACCAAAAGGCATCGTTTTCGATAGCCGGGTTTAGAAAAGATATTGTTGCTGCTGCTGTTGTACCTATTATTAGTGATAAAACGACTGATAGATTCCATGTTGCAATTGTTTTTCCCACAAATATTACTGAGGCCATAATAAGTCCGAAGAAGAATGACCAAATAAAAACAGGGTAGTGAATGAATAAAAAATCGAGTAGGCGTGCCAGTGACACTATACTGAGTATTGCACCGCCAAAAATGGCAATAATAAATGGTAATTGGGTATAGTGTGAAAATTCTTTAAATTTACCCGCAAACAATAATTTTGCAGCATGTATGTTAAATGATTTTATAGCATCAATTAATCGTTCAAATATGCCGGTAATTAAGGCTATTGTTCCCCCGGAAACTCCGGGTATAACATTTGCAGCACCCATTGCAAAACCCTTTGCAATAAGATATATATAGTGTTTCATCATAATTATTTACCTAAATATTGAAAAAAAGTATCACCTCGTAAACCTAAACGTAAAGCTTCTAGAGCTATTACTTCATGAGTTGCTATATTTCCTAAATTTACTGATTCTCCTAATAATTGTATAAAAAGAGCTTGTTGGGTTTTTTGAGGTGCTTCCCACATTATATTATGTATATCAATGTTTTTTATAATACTTTCGATTAAAACTTTGTTTGCAGAACCGTCTTGGTTGAAAATTCCTATAGTTCCACTTTCTCTTGCTTCTGTGATGACTTTAATAGATCCGGCTTCGAGTTCTTTTTGTATTAAATCTATCCACATTTCGGGTGTTAAAACCTTATCAGCTTTTTTTGATCCAACTTCGGAAATAACAGTAAAATTCTTTTTGAGTTCTTTGATATAATTCAGCTTTACCGAATGTTCTAATTCTATTGATCCATCTGAAACTTCTGTAAGACCAATATTATATGTGTCTAAAAAGCGTTGAAATTCATCGAATTTATTACGAATTATAAATATTTCAAAGAGTGTACCGCCAAAATAAGGTGTAATACCTGCATTGGTATATACTGCTAATTTTTCTTTTAAATTTTGAGTGATTAATGCGGTGCCAAATCCAATTTTCGCATAATCTATATAATTACTTGCAGCATCTGCAAGGTTTTGTGCTTCAGATACTGAAAGACCTTTGTCTATAACCATTGTTTGACCCGATGTTCTCGGTTTTTCTTCTCGTTTTGGTATGTTTGGTAACGTATAGTTCATAGTATTTTTTGAATAAAGTTATTAATTTTTTTTAATATTTCCGGTTCTTGATTGCAGGTGTTAAAAAATATGGAAGATTTTTCTGTACTTAATGCATATGCTTGCTTAAAGTATTTTTGAGTAGATTTAAGTGATTTGTCGGTATATGTTGTATATGCTGCAAGTGTATATAATACAGTTGCATTTTTATGCGTGATGTTTTTATGTGCTTTGACTAACACTTCGCGAGCTTTACTATATAGTTTGTTTGTGAAATATATTTCACTTAGCTCTATCCATGATTCGGGAATATCCGGATTTATGTCGATAGCTTTTTTTATAGCTCCGATAGCGTTATCAAACATTTCTTGTTGCTTGAGCATTATACCGTAAGTTAACCAGTATTTTTCGTTAAGGGGGTTTAGTTCTATTGTTTTTCGAATAAATTCTGTAGCTTTTGTTATATCAGACATATGAAATTTAATCATAGCTAAGCCAAACCACGCTTCTTCACAGTCTGAATCTATATTAACAGCTTCGAAAAAATGAGCTTCTCCTTGTTCATAATCTTTGATTTTTTCGTATGATTCGCCAATGTATAAATGTCCTAAAAGTGATTTTTTTTCGAGTTGTAAATATTCTTGATATATTTCGACAGCTTTTTCGTGAAAGTTTTGAGCTGCAAAACAGTTTCCTTTGTTGAAATATGCCGAGGAAAATGTGTCATCAATTGCTATTGCATAATCAAATGCTTCTATTGCGAGATTGTATTTTTTTATTTCGGAGTATATTACACCCAAATTATACCAGGCATTCTCTGAATATGGATCTAAATCTAAATAATGGAGGTATAATTGAATACTTTTTTTATATTTTCCTAGTTTTTCATAGCAAAATGCGAGGTCATATATAACCAGAAAATTATCTTTATTTAGCGTATATGCTTGCTGTAAATAAAAAAGAGCATGTTTGTATTGATTCGTATTTATAAAATTTATTGCAATTGTATAATAATGTTCTTCGAGTTCGTCATCTCCTTCAATTTCTATAAATAAATTAAAAATTTCAAGTGCTTTGGTGAAATTTTCTTTAATGCTGTATGCAATACCCATTAAAAATAAAATATCTGAATTTTCGGGTTCCAGAGTATATAAATTTTTAAGAACAGATAAGGCAGAGTCTCCATCATTACGTTCTATATGAATTTTTGCTTTTTTAAATTCAAGTTCAACATTGTGTGGATGTTGTTTTAAGGCAATTGAGGCAACGGTATAAGCTTTGTTTAATTTTCCGTTGTCTATATAGTAATCAATAAGTTCTGCAAACTCGTGAACATCAAAATATTGTTCTGTTTTTTGAGCTAGCATATGTTCACATTTTTCTATTATATGTGAATACTCTTCTTTATTTAAGAAAAAATCGTGCTCTTCGTCCATATAAAATTACAGTTGTATATGCTCGGTTCGTAATAAATCAGTTACTTCTTTTACCGGATTGAATGTTTCTATAGGTACTTCTACAAAAATACTGGTCCAGTTTGCCATAGCACCGTTCCATAATCCTGGTAGTTCAAGTGCTTTCAATTCTTTTCCGTCTTTGCTTTTTGTAGAAATAATTCCTGTTTCATAATCAACATAATCGAGTAAATTATATTGTTTATTATCGGAGTTTTTTAAACTACATACTATATCAACCGGATTAAAGTGTGTTGATTTTTTTACAATTTCCATTTGTTCTTTGGAGGAGGTGTCGAGTTGAGCCATTTCTATTATTTGCAGATTTTCGGAATCATCTGCTTCTTTTACAAAGAATGGTCCACCACCTGGTTCTCCTTCGTTTTTTACCATGCCGCATACGCGAATAGGTCTGTCGAGTAAATTCAGCAAATATTCTTTGCAATCATTTTTTGGCATTGAAAAAAAATCATCGGGAAAAATATATGATAATTCTTTTGAAAATAGTGAATAAATTTTTTTCTGCAATTTATCTGATAAGTATTTACTTTTTTCCAATTTTTCGTAATACTCATATATGATTTTTTGGTAATGAATAAGAATACCTGCTAATGCTTTTTTGTAATCAACAGTGGTTTCTTTGTATGTGTCGGGAACCACATTGTCTATGTTTTTTATAAAAACAATGTCGGCATCCAGATTGTTCAAATTATTTATTAATGCACCATGTCCTGCCGGTCTGAATACTAAATTACCGTTTTTGTCGGTAAATGGTGTATTGTCCGGATTTACTGCTATAGTATCGGTTTTTGGGTCTTGTATACTATAGGTGATGTAAAATTTAACCTTGTAGGTGTCTTGATATTTCTTTTTTGTGTCTGCGACAACTTCTTTAAATCCATCAATAAATTCCGGAGAAACTGTAAAGTGAATATGTACATCCCCGTTTTGGTTTTTTGCATACAAAGCACCTTCAACCAGATGCTCTTCTATGGCAGTTCTGTTTGTGTTTTCGTATGAGTGAAACAAAAGCATTCCTTTTGGTAAATTACCATAGTTAAGGCCTTTGGGGGTTAAAAAATAATCGAGAATGGTGGTGTAGTCTTTTTTTACCAATAAATCTGAAATGGAATAGCCATTGTCTGCAAGAACCCCTTTTAATGAATCATAAAAGGCAAATTTTGAGATGTTATTAAAAAAATATGCCGGAGAATGAAGTGTGTTGTCTGAAAAATATTTTTTGTATGATTCTTCGCTACCGTCATATTTTTCTAAAACAGTATAGAGCATTTTAAACATGCGAGATGCAGCTCCTGAGGCAGGAGTGAATTTTATGAGTTTCTTTTTTTTCTTTTTCTTATTGAAAAGTTTAGTTAGTTTTTGAATATCTTTTTTATCGAGTTGTACGATACCGTGTTCGGGGGTAGCTGGTTTGGTGATTTGTATTGGGGCAAAACCTTTTTCAAAACGTTCAATTTGTTTTTCAACGGTATCGGGACTTATTCCTTTATTTTGTATTTCTATTAATTGAGAATCTGTAAACATAATTACGTTATTAATTTTTAAGAAATGTACATAAATTCAGTATAAACACAATAATATATAGAATTAAATTATAAAAAAATTATTTACAAATATACGTATTCTGCCAAGGAATAGAAAAATGAATGGTATACTAATATGGATTATTGTAAGTGTATAAAATTTTTTCCTTGCCACAAATTGTTGGTTATCATATATTTTTCAAGCATTTGAACAAATGTTTCATATTTTACTCCTTCCCATATTGGGGCAATTCTTACTCTTCTGGGGGTTTCACTTGCAAGTCGTTCTATCATTATAGTAGGTGATAGATACGTAAGGTATTCGGCAACAAATGCTATATATGTGTCTGGTGTAAATAATGAAAATTGTGTCGGGTTTTGTAAATATTCCCGGGCAAATCGGGTGTGTGTGACTATTTGTAGTTGATGAAGCTTTATACTTGTTAGTGGTAATTTTGAAATTATACCTGCTGACTCTATCATGTGTTGTTTGGTTTCTCCCGGAAGTCCTAAAATGATGTGTGCTCCTGTGGGGATGTTTCGTTTTGCTGTTTCTCTGATTGCATGTTCTGAACAAGCAAAGGTGTGTCCTCTGTTGATTAATGTAAGCGTATTATCGTATACTGACTCAACACCATATTCCAAAACTACATAAAAATTCTTTTTGTGTAATTTCTCAAAAAAATCGAGTTTTTCTGTATCTATGCAATCGGGTCTGGTACCAATAATACATCCAATAATTTCCGGAAATTGTTTAATTTCAGCAATCAATTCTTCTAAGCGTTCGATTGTTGTGTAGGTGTTTGAATATGCTTGAAAATAGGCAAAATATTGAGTTGCTTTTTTATATCGTTTGTGTACAAATTTTTTTCCTTCTTCTATTTGCTGAGCAATATTTTTTTCGGGAGTACAATATGAGGTTATAAAAGCGTCGTTGTTGCAGAAAGCACATCCACCGTAACCTTTTGTGCCGTCACGGTTAGGACAGGTGAAATTTCCGTGGAGACTGATTTTTTGAATGCGTGTGCCAAATGTATTACGAATATGATTGGCATATGAGTTAAACGGCCGTGAATGATTCCAGGGATAATTGTGTGGGATGCTTTGTGTCATCGTATGTGTTATTATAAGTCATCATCGTCATCAAAGTCATCGTCCAAATCCTCGAAGTCATCAAAGTCATCATCAAAGTCGTTTTCGTCAAAACTATCTTCTATATCGATACTTTTTAATTCCTGGTCAGCATTTTTTTGATTTATTACCTGATATATTTCTTCGCTCGATAATTTTTTAATATTGGTAACTAAAAAATTCTCATCAATAAAATTACCATATTGGTTACATTCATCAATTGCGAGTTGAATAGTTTCTTTTATTGAAATATTAATAGGTATAAGAGTGAATATTTTAGCTAAATCATTTTCAAATTCTATTGATTCAAATTTACTATCAGCATTTTTGAGAGCATATTCAATTTCTGTTTCAATAAGTTTTTGTTGTGTTTCTGAATACTCTTCTTTTTTTTTGTTTACCAATACAATAAAAAAACGTAATTTATATCCTTTGCCGCCTAGACCGGTAGAAATTAAAATTTGTTTTTCATCAAGAAGTGAACTTTCCAATACCATTTTGCTTTCTCTGTAGGCCATTGCTGCCCATGGTTTCATGTCTTCGGGTGCTTCTTTATGAAAGGCTTCTATTGCTCTAAAGGCCTCAACCTCTTCAAAGTCTGCAAGGTTTATTAAAATATCACGTTTTTCTTCGGAGCGTGTTTCTTTATCGTATAATAATGGAACTTGATTTAAAACAGTTTCTAATGGTTTTTTTTCTTTATGCAATTTTTTGGAACGTTTTAAATATTCCATTTGCAAGTCAATATCAATTTCTTCTTCAATAATATTGAAACTTTCCGGATTTTCATCAAAAAGTTTTTGTATTTGTTGAAATATTTTTTCCTGTTCGTTCATGATTATATTAATTTATATAGCAAAGATAAATTTAATAAGGGGTTTTGCCAAAATAACAAGAAATAATACCTGTTTAATTTATTATTGCATCATAAATTACTTGTTGTATGCGCGGTCTGATGTTCATTCTGCCTAATTTCAAATTATTTGCTTCGGGATACACTCTGTTTGATAAAAAGACATATATAATATCATATTTCGGATCGACCCAAAATATAGTTCCGGTAAATCCGGAATGGCCAAAGCTTTCTTCTGAAGTACATTTGCATGTTGGGTCGAGTTTGTTCGGATCCGGATCTTCTTTGTCAAATCCATATCCTTTTCTGTTACCTTCTTCGCAAAAGGGGCATGAGGTGAAAAGTGATATAGTTTCAGGTTTTAAATAGCGTATATTTCCATATGTTCCTTCGTTTATTAACATTTGACATATTTTTGCTATATCATTTGTGTTTGAAAATAAACCTGCATGTCCGCTGATTCCGCCTAGCATTGCTGCTCCGGGGTCGTGTACGTATCCTTGTATTGTTTGTTTGCGAAAAACATAATCGTGTTCGGTTGGTACAATGTTTTCTCTTGAATATCTATGCAATGGTTTGTAACATATTCTATCAGCACCCATTGTATTAAAGTAATTTGAATATAAAAATGTATCTATTCGTTGGTTTGATTGTTTTTTTATTATTTCCGGTAATAAATAAAACCCTAAATCACTATATACAACTTCTTGTTTTTCGTTGAGTGGAGATTGAAAAATCATATTAAAAATAGTGTCTCGGTATGTATTGTTTATATAAACATTCTCAGCTACTTTTATAGAGAATATTGAGTCTGGAGTGTCAGAAATGCTACTGTCTACAAATCTGAAATTGTGTCGTAAAAACATATAGTTGGTCAATTTATAGGGGAAAATTGATGATTGGTGTCGTGAATATAAGTTATTGTTTTTAACGAAAAAATCTTTAATTAAATATTGATAAAAAGGTATCCATGAATGGAGTTGTGCTTGATGTGTTAAAATATTTTTCATTTGAATAGTATCTTTTCCGGTGGTGTCAATACCTTCAAAGTTAAAATAATCACCTAAGGTTTGATTTAAGTTAAATAAATTCTTTTCGTACAGTTTCATTAAACTGAGGGTTGTTCCCAATGATTTTGTCATTGAGGCTATATCATATATATCGGTGTTTTGTACTGGTCGAATAGTATCGTATGTAAAGTGTCCGAATGATTTTTGGTAAACGACTTTACCTCTGCGTGCAACTAAAACCTGACAACCCGGAAATGCTTTTTCTACTATGCCTTCATGAACAATTGAGTCTATATTGTGCAGTGTATCTGCATTTAGACCGGCTTCGTGCGGAGGTGTATATGAAAGCCTGTTTATAGATGGAATAAATTTTCCGGTTCCTGCTTTAAAACTACCGGCAGAAATAGGCAATGTTCCGGTGCTATGGTATGCCCCGAACATAACTTGTGGTGTTTCGCGCATTACTTTGTTGGTAAAGTCATATGCTGCAACTACGGTAGAAACAGATTTTGTGATATTTGTGAAATAATCTAAAGCATATGGGTTTGTGTGAAAAACTAATATTGTATTTGGATGTTGTGAAATATGTTTTGTTGTTTCTATCCAAGCATTGTGAATACCGAATTTGCGAGAAGGATACATACTCTTTCCCCGTATGTTAACTATTACCGCTGAATAATGGGAGAGTGTGTCTGTTATGGAGTCGATATATGTTTGGTTTGCATATGTTGGAATATAAAAATGAGAAATGCGTGTGTAGTTTTGTGCTGTTTCGTAAAAAGTGTCGGAACTGTCTGCTGTATATGTAACGTATGCAATGGAGGTAGTATCAAGATTACGAAATGGTAAGAGAGAATTATCGTCTTTAAGTACTGTTATTGATGAGCGAATGAGTTTTTGATTAAGAGCTTGTGCTTTTGGAGTATTGAGATCTTGGTATAGATTGGTGGTATCAATTTCTGTATAAGAATCGAGACCCAACCATTTTTTAGCACGTAGAATTTTTTTACAGCGGTTGTTTATTATTTCTTCCGATATATCACCTTTTTTAATTGCTTTTTTAATTTGTTTTATAGCAACAGGTACATTTTCTGGAAATAATAATACATCGTTACCGGCCTGGAGAGCAGTAATTTCCAACTCTCCCGGTGAAAAATGGTTTGCCACACCTTTCATATTAAGGGCATCGGTAAATATTAATCCGGAAAAACCGAGGTCTTTTTGTAATATATCAGTAACTATATGTGGAGATAGCGTAGAGGCACGATTTCGTGTATCGTCCAGTGCGGGAATATGGAGATGAGCTATCATCATTCCGGTCAGGTTATTATTTATAAGATGTTTAAATGGGTAGAGTTCCAATGTATCTAATCGTTCTTTGGAATGGGGGATTGTAGGAAGTGTGTGGTGAGAGTCGCTGTCTGTGTCGCCATGTCCGGGAAAATGTTTTGCTGTTGTGATAACTTTTCTATCCTGCATTCCGGTCATGTAATACAAGCCTTTTGTGGCTACATTTTCCTTTATTTCTCCAAAGGAACGAAAATTTATAACCGGATTTTGTGCGTTATTATTTATGTCAATTACCGGAGCAAAATTAATGTGAACACCTAATCGTTTGCATTGTCTGCCAATTTCAAATCCCATTTCGTAAAGTAAAGCATTGTCTTGTATGGCTCCGAGCATAATTTGTTTGGGAAATGAAATGGTGCTGTCTAATCTCATAGCAAGTCCCCATTCACCATCAATTGCTGTCATTAAAGGGATTGAAGAATGTGATTGAAGAATATTTGTTGTTTTTGCTTGACGTATTGGTGTGCCTTTCATGAATATAACGCCGCCAATATGATAATCTTGAATTAATTGTACTACCTCTTGTGTGTTACTCTGTGAAGGATTTGTGTATGCTGCCACCATAAAAAGTTGTCCGATACGTTCGTCCAAACTCATTGATGTATATACAGAATCAACCCAAGAGTTATGTTCAATTTCAGAAAACGGATTTTTCTCAAAAGAAAGTTGAGTATGAACTTCATAGTCTTTGTTTGCAAAAGCATACAGACTTAAAAAAAAACAAATAAAAATAACCTTTTTCATAAATGTGTTCATAATATTATAATTCTTTCATCAATGCATTATATAATTGAAGCATTGAATGTATATCTTTTTTGTTTATTGTTTCTATTGGTTCGTGCGGATTATATTCGGGTGCTCCTACAAAACACCAGTCTACTGCATATGGTGTTTGTTGTAGTGCACTGCCATCGCTGCCTCCTGAGCGTTCTACTTCTATTTGGAAAGGTATATGTGCTCGTTTTGCAATGTTTAATATGCGATCTACATAAGTTTTTCGTGGTATGTGAGAATCGCGGGCTGATATTGCACAACCTTTGCCTTCGTGGATATCTTCGGTAACCCAGGTTATGTCGGCAATTAATGCTTGCCTGATATGACAATGATTATAAATAAATCGTTGTAAAAAAGGTACCGATCCACCTCCGTGTTCTTCATAACAGGAAAAAATGATTACTCCGTTTTCAAGTGTTTCTGCGAGTTTAAGGGCTACCCAAATACCAACCCGGTTATCTAAATTATTAGCTTTAATTTGTGTGTCGTTCTCTTCAAAATAGGGTTTATATGTTAAAGTGGTACCCGGATCAATATTACGATGATACGTGTATGTGCATTGTTTTGTGTTCGATTCTGTTTCGGTGGTGCTATGTAGAGTACAACAAATGCTTCCTTGTGAGTCTTCGCCTACCAGTTCGGTACCGTTTGGTGCATGTGGTGTGCCTATGGGGATAAGCTTTTTCTTGTGTCCTACTGTATAGCCTACACTATCCATGTGTGCATATATTGCAGTTTTGGGATTTTTTCCAAATCCCAATAAAACACAGTCGTGCATGCGGTTGTCGGAGTATATTGAAGGCTGACACTTCCAGGCAAAACTGTTTTTTTCTACGTAATTAACAATGAAGTGATTCAGAGCACTTTCGTTACCGGAGGGTGCGTGAATTTTACAAAGATCTGAGAGTAAGGAAAAGTCTTTCATATGTATTGTATTCTCAGTGGTGAATATATTTTTTTTTCTTGTTCTAATTTTTTTATAATTTCCTGAGATACATCGCATTCTATGGTGCACTCGGTGTTACTGTATTGTTCGTTGCGAATAGTACAATGCTTATCTGAAATTATATTCATTATATGTGGAAGCACATCGTATGAGCATGTAATTGATACAGGGTGAGGGATATGTTTTGTTTTTATATGAGCGGCAGACAGAGCTTCTTTGCTTGCTTGTTTATATGCCTGAATTAAACCACCTACACCTAATAATGTGCCACCAAAATATCGTACTACAATAATTAATATTTGTGTGAGCGAGAAAGCATCTATTTGTCCTAATATTGGTTTTCCTGCCGAATTTGCAGGTTCTCCGTCATCCTGAATACGGTATTGTTCTCCATGAAAGCCAATGCGGTATGCCCAGCAATGATGTCGTGCTCCATGATGTTCTTTTTTTATTTTTTGTATGTATGAGTCAATTTCTTGTACAGATGTTACAGGGTATGCATAAGCAATAAATTTGCTACCTTTTTCTTTAAAGATGCCAGTGCAAGTGTTTGTTATTGTTTGGTAGGTTTGTTTTTGCATACACAACACGTGTCTTTTATATTTTGTTATAAATATAATAATAAAATATGTGTTATCTGTAAATTTGGTGTAATGAGTTATTAACGTATTATTCACTTATAAAAACGACCTGCTTATTTATAAACAGGTCGTTTTATATGATTTTTATAGTACTATAAAATGTTTTGTACTTATACTAATGGTATACCTGTCATTGTTTTGGGTTGTTCAATTCCCATTAATGTAAGAATAGTAGGTGCTATGTCTGCTAAACGTCCATCTTTAATTTCTTTGTGATTTTCAGAAATTAAAATTGAGGGAACTAAATTAGTTGTATGTGCTGTATTTGACGATCCGTCTTCATTTATTGCAAATTCAGCATTGCCATGGTCTGCTATAATTAAAATTTCGTAATCTTGTTTTTGAGCTGCTGTTACTACTTTTTCTACACATGAATCAACGGTTTGTATTGCTTTTTGAATAGCTTCGTAAATGCCGGTATGTCCAACCATATCACCATTTGCAAAATTCAGACAAATAAAATCGGTGTTTCCTTCTTCTATTTTTGGAACTATTGCATCGGCAACTTCAGGAGCACTCATTTCTGGTTGCATATCATATGTCGGTACTTTTGGAGAGTTAATAAGAATACGGGTTTCTCCATCAAATTCTTTTTCGCGTCCACCTGAAAAAAAGAATGTAACATGTGCATATTTTTCTGTTTCTGCTATACGAATCTGACTTTTTCCTGCTTTAGAAATTGTTTCGCCCAGAGTATCTGTAAGATTTTCTTTGTCAAAAACAATATGAACATTTTTGAATGAATCATCATACCGCGTCATGGTAAGATAATGTAAATCCAATGTCTTCATATCATATTCCGGCATATCTTCTTGTGTGAGTACCGTTGTTATTTCTCGAAGTCTGTCTGTTCGAAAATTATAACAAATTACGACATCTCCTTTTTCTATTTGGGCTATTGGCTTACCATTGTCGTCTACACAAACTGTTGGTTTTATAAATTCGTCGGTTAAACCTTCTTTGTATGATTCTTCTATAGCTTGAGTTGGGTTTGTGATTTGTTTTCCTTTACCATTTATGAGTAGGTGGTATGCTTCGGCAACACG
The DNA here is from genome assembly GCA_046482735.1 of Bacteroidales bacterium. Classification (GTDB taxonomy): domain Bacteria; phylum Bacteroidota; class Bacteroidia; order Bacteroidales; family UBA1715; genus JAQICB01. The sequence goes on from JAWOEL010000098.1 coordinate 14,752, forward strand.
TTCCCATCGTTTATCACGGTCCATTCCGTAATACCGACCTATTATACTTGCTATTTTTCCGTTTGACTGAGAAAGGTGTGATTCTAAATCTTTTATGTACCCCAAACCACTTCGTGGATCAGTGTCTCGCCCGTCCATTAAGCAATGCATAAATATGTCGTCAATGCCATATTCTTTTGCCATATCGCATAATTTATATGCATGGTGATTCATTGAGTGAACTCCGGCATCTGACAATAATCCGATTAGATGAATTTTTTTTCCTTCTTTTTTTGCATATGTATATGCATCTGTTAGAGTCTTGTTTTCTATTATGGAATTATCTTCAACTGCTTTGTTGATTTTTACTAAGTCTTGAAAAACAACACGTCCAGAACCTATATTAAGATGTCCGACTTCTGAGTTGCCCATTACACCTTTGGGTAAGCCGACATCTTCTCCTGATGTGCTTACAGTTGCATGTGGGTATTTTTGCATTATTGAATCAATAAAAGGAGTAGGAGTGTTTTCTATTACGTTTGATTTATTATGTTTTCCTATTCCCCATCCATCTAAGATAATTAAAAAAGCTTTTTTATTCATGTGAATTATATTTTTTATGTTTTTGTTATAGACTAATTAATATTGAATATACTTGCAAAAATATAATTAAATTTTGATTTTTTGTATAATAAAAATATTTTCTGAATTCCGAAATAGATTGATGTTGCAGAACAGATTTGTATAAGGTTCTCTTGTGTCGGTTGTTTTGAAAAAGGTGTAATTTTAATATATTATCATTGTATTCGGCATGATAGTAGTTTTTTTGTCCCTAGTTTTACAGTAAATGAATCTGATATTTTTATTGAATCGGGAATTTGCATAAAAGGGATAAAGAAAAAATCTCCGATTTTAAGAGTTATGTATTGTGATAGTTGCGATAGAAGTGTGCCTATATGTTCAAAATCTTCTGGTGTAAGTGTATAAGAGTGTATGGTGTGTGTGTGTGCTATGGTAAGTTCTTTTGTTGAATGAGATAGTAAAAACTCTTTTGATATTGTGGTATTGCTTGCAGCAAATGATTTATCGAATCCCCGTGCAATATCGGTTGATGCAGATAAAGACTGGAGTTTTGCCAGAGTGTTTTGTGCTATAAAATTTATAGCAACTCCAATTTCGGAAAAATAACGATGACTAAATTGTGCTTCTATGCATTTGCCAATTTTAGATATTTTTATATATATGCCGGCATATGCTCGTATATGAGAATCGAAATTTGGTATATAAAAATCTTCGTTGTTTCTAATTATTGATGAATCAGGATAATATGAAAAAAATATTTGTTTGTATGTGTTTTCGGACATACAGTGTTCAAAAAGTGTTTCAATAGCGAGGATTTTCATATGTATTACTATTCAACAATTACATTATATGTTGGAATAAAGTTAAAACAGGTATTGGGTTTTTATGTGTATTTGTATTGGTAAAAATGTGCAAAACATATATCAGTAAGTAGTATGTTTGATGTAGTTAATAGCCCCAACAGGAGAGTATATAGTATGTTTACAAAGAATTAAAACCACGAAGTTTAATTTGTGTAATAACTTGTTTTGTATGAGAGTGAAATTCTCCATTCATCATCCAATTATAGTAATTAGGATCTTTTTGAAAGACTTTTGCAACAACTTGTCCCCGGTATTTACCAAAGTTGAAAATTTCTTCTTTTTGAGCGTTATAAATAATTCTGCCAGCAAAATCCACATTTTTATTATGAGAGGTGAAATCACTTAAAAAGTGAATATCATTTTGCATGTCAGGATATGTATCTAGTTGAGATTTAAGAATTTCATACGTTGCATATGTATCAGCATCGGCACTATGAGCGTTTTCTAAATCTTTGTTGCAATAAAATTTATATGCTGCTGAAAGTGTGCGAGGTTCTTTTTTTAAAAAGAGAACATGAACATCAACGCAATTTGATTTAGACCAGTCAAATTCAATGCTGGCATTATAGAATTCCTCAGCAAGCAGAGGTATGTCAAACTTATTTGAGTTATATCCTGCAATATCACAATCTTTCATGAATGCTGCTATTTTTTTCCCTACTTCTTTAAAAGTTGGAGCATTTTTTACATCTTCATCATATATTTTATGAATTTCAGACGATTGTGGAGGTATAGGTCGTTCAGGATTTATTTTGTAGGTTAATTTTTCTTCGTGCTGATCCGGAAAAACTTTTAATAATGATATTTCAATAATTTTGTCAGAAACAATATTAATACCTGTTGTTTCTAAATCAAAAAAAATGATAGGTTTTGAAAGATTTAAATTCATAAAAAGAAGTTAAAAAAAAGGGAAAAATAATGTTCCCTTAGTATGTAAAAATTATAGTGTGTCGATTTTTAGTTATATCATCATAGGCATGAGTAGCATTAAAATATCTTCATGTTCATCATCTTTGTCAACCGGAATAATAAGTCCGGCACGTGAAGGGTCAGATAATTCAACGCTAACATCTACAGATTCAATGTTTTGTAAAATCTCAAGTAAAAATTTTGATTTGAATCCTATAGACATTTCTTCTCCCTCATATTTGCAATTTAATTCTTCCTGAGCAGAAGTAGAAAAATCAATATCCTGAGCAGAAATATTTAAAACCGCTCCACCCATTTCGAGTTTTGCTAAATTACTAGCCGGATTAGCAAAGAGAGAAACAACTTTTAATTTACTGTATAAATCCATTCTGTCAACCAATAATGTGTTAGGATTTTCAGTAGGAATGACAGCGTTATATGCAGGATATTTACCTTCAATTAATCGACATACAATATTATAATCGGTTAATTTAAAGAAAGCATTTTTTTGGTCAAACTCAACAACAACGTCATTACCATCTTTTAAAAGAGTATTTTTAAGAATAGTTGCCGTTTTTTTAGGTAAAATAAAATTTGCTTCGTTTTCCGCTTTAATATCTGAACGAGTATATCGTGCAAGTTTATGAGAATCAGTTGCAACCATACGGAAATACTCTTCGGTAAGTTCAACAAAAATACCATTCATTACCGGACGCATTTCATCATCGCCTGTTGCAAAAATGGTACTGCTGATAGCTTTTTGAAAAATTTCTGAACTAAGTGAAATAGTAGATTTATTATCTTGCATTTCCGGTAGTTTAGGAAATTCGTCACCATTTTGTCCAATAATAGAATATTTACCACTTGCTGATTGAATATCAATTTGGAAATTTTCTGTGTTAATTTTAAATGTTAATGGTTGATCGGTAAACTCTTTTAATAAGTCGGTTAATCGTTTTGCTTCTATAGCAACCATACCGGAACCTTTTGTGTTTTGCAATTCAAGTTCGGTGTTGAGGGTTGTTTCAAGGTCAGAAGCTGTGATTTTAAGAATATTATTGTCTAATTGAAATAAAAAATTATCAAGAATTGGAAGAGTGTTTTTTGAATTAATAACACTTTTTACAATATTTAGCTGTCCAAGTAAATCTGATGTAGAAACTATAAATTCCATAGTTAAAAAAAGTTAGTTGTTTTATATTATTACAATAATAACAAAACTTTTAGATGTTTAGTATGAAAACATCTAAAAGTTGTATTAATTTTTAAGCATCTATATTTGCATATTTTGCATTTGCCTCAATAAAATCTCTTCGTGGTGCAACTTCATCACCCATAAGCATAGAGAAAATGCTATCAGCTTCGGCACTACTTTCAATAGTAACTTTTCGCAAAATTCGGTTTTCAGGATTCATAGTTGTATCCCAAAGTTGATCTGCGTTCATTTCACCAAGACCTTTGTATCGTTGAATTGTTACAGCTCCTTCTTTTCCGTCTCCAAGTTCATTTACAACTTGTACTCGTTCTTCTTCTGACCAACAGTAACGTGCTTGTTTTCCTTTTTTTGCTTTGATTAAATAAAATGGAGGAGTCGCAATATATAAATAGCCTTGTTTTATAAGATCGCGCATGTATCTGTAAAACAATGTCATCACGAGAGTTTCAATGTGGCTTCCGTCAATATCAGCATCACACATTATAATAATTTTGTGATACCGTAATTTTTCAAGATTAATCGCTTTGCTATCTTCTTCAGTACCAATAGTTACCCCAAGTGCTTTAAAAATATTATTGATTTCTTCGCTTTCAAATATTTTGTGAGACATGGCTTTTTCTACGTTCAGAATTTTTCCTTTAAGTGGAAGAATAGCTTGTGTATATCTGTTTCTACCTTGTTTTGCGGTACCACCTGCAGAATCTCCCTCGACCAAAAACAATTCACAGTTTTCCGGTGTTCTGTCTGAGCAGTCAGCAAGTTTACCAGGCAAACCACCACCGGACATTACGTTTTTACGCTGAACTCTGTCGCGAGCATTTCGTGCAGCTATACGAGCAGAAGCAGCAAGAATAACTTTTTGAACAATTGTTTTTGCTTCTTTGGGGTGTTCTTCCAAATAATTTTTTAGCATCTCGCTAATTGATTGGTCAACAGCAAGACTTACTTCAGAGTTTCCTAATTTTGTTTTTGTTTGACCTTCAAAAAGAGGTTCGGCTACTTTTACCGAAACTACAGCTGTAAGACCTTCACGAAAATCATCACCATTTATTTCAATTTTTTGTTTTGCAAGTATGCCCGATTCTTCAGCATATTTTTTAAGTGTACGAGTTAGCCCACGTCTAAAACCAACTAAGTGTGTACCACCTTCTAATGTGTTGATGTTGTTTACATATGAGTGAACATTTTCGCCGTAAGAGGTGTTATATTTCAATGCTATCTCTACCGGTATGTCATTTTTAATGGTGTCTATGTATATTACATCATCAATAAGACTTTCGCGTGTTTTGTCCATGTAGCGAACAAATTCTTTCAAACCTTCTTCGGTATAAAATGAGGATGATATATATTCACCGTCTTCATTTTTTTCTCTTTTATCTATAATGGTTAAGCGAACTCCTTTGTTTAAGTAGCCTAATTCACGCATGCGTGTTTCTAGAATGCTGAATTTATAAACAGTCGATTGAAAAATAGAAGAGTCCGGTTTAAACGTAACGACAGTACCGTTTATGTCTGTTTCTCCAACTTCTGTTACTTCTGTTTGTGGTATACCAATTTTATATTCTTGTCGGTACATTTTTCCGTTTTTGTGTACTACCACTTCACATGTTTCCGAAAGTGCATTTACACACGACACACCAACTCCGTGTAATCCTCCAGATACCTTATAGCTATCTTTGTCGAATTTACCGCCGGCATGTAATACTGTCATTACAACCTCAAGAGCCGATCGTTTTTCTTTTTCGTGATAATCTACCGGTATACCACGTCCATCATCTATTACAGATATTGAGTTGTCTTCGTTAATTGTTACTTTAATTTCAGAACAATGGCCAGCTAATGCTTCATCTATTGAGTTGTCTACAACTTCGTATACAAGGTGGTGAAGTCCTTTTTCTCCAACATCACCAATATACATAGCTGGTCGCTTTCTTACAGCTTCAAGACCTTCTAATACTTGTATGCTGTTTGCTGAATAATCTTTTGGTATTATTTTTTTTTCATCCATGAAATTATTGATTTAATCGTCTAATTTTTAGCGTTATTAATGTGTAAAATCACTTATTTTAAACAGTAAGCGAATGTACAAAAATCAATTTACTTTGTAGTGGTAAATTGATTGAAACAATTAAGAACTTATTAACAATTATTCAACCTTTGTGGGGGGTGTTATATTTATTAACAAATTGTTTATTTATTTGTTATACAGGTTTTTGTGTTTTTTTAGGTAAAAGGGGGTGGGCTATATGTTTATGTCATTTATTTTTTTCTTATAACTCGTACCCAATTAGCTGTGTGGGGTGGGCATCTCTAAAATTATAGAGTTGTAATTGAGGTACATAAAAAAAGCTGTTTCATAAAATTACCGAAACAGCTTTTTTCGTATTTATTAGCTAATTTTTATAGCCATTTTATATATGGAAAATCCTGTCTGTGTGGTAATTCAGGATGTTTTGGGTACATACGTATGCCAAAATTAAACACACCAGACTGTTTTGGCGTTATTGTTAGAGTGTACACAGAAATATGTTCTTCATTGGTTTCGTATGTAAATTGATTTGTTTCAATTATTTCAGAATGATCTGCGTCAAGTTGTTCTGTAATAACCAATTCTATGCCAATTTCTTCGGGTGATATTTGTTTTAAATCTAATTTTACAACACCTGTATACGATTCGCCCAAAATCAGAGCTTCTTTTCCGGTTTTTTCAATGTCTACTGAAATAATAGAAATAGAATCCCAATTTTCTGCTATTTTGTGTTTCCAGTTTGTGATATCATCGGCTAGTGCAAAGTTATTATCAGACATTTTTGTGTGTCTGTTTTTTAATTTACTGTAAAAATTTATATGATAATCATCTATCATACGTTTTGTGGTAAATTTCGGTGCAATATTCGTAATGCATTTTTTCATAGCATCTACCCAATTTTGTGGTATACCTGCTTTGTCGCGATTATAGTAAAGAGGTGCAATTTCATTATCAAGAATATTGTATATTGTTTCTGCATCCAGATTGTTTTGCAACTCTTGGTCTTCATATGTTTTTTCTTCCGGTAAAGCCCAGCCTGCACCTTCAATGTATCCTTCGCACCACCAACCATCAAGTACACTAAAGTTCATAGCACCGTTCATTACAGCTTTCATACCACTTGTACCTGAAGCTTCGAGTGGACGGGTAGGGGTATTTAGCCAAATATCAACACCTTGCACTAATTGTTTAGCAAGGTTCATGTCATAGTTTTCTATGAAAATAATTTTTCCCACAAATTCCGGAAGTTTAGAAATGCGTACAATTTCTTTTATCATAGCTTGTCCCGGTTTATCATTCGGATGAGCTTTTCCGGCAAAAATAAATTGTATCGGTCGTTCCGGATTGTTAACAATAGCACTTAAACGTTCAAGATTGCTAAATAATAAATAAGCACGTTTGTATGTTGCAAATCTTCGTGCAAAACCAATTGTTAGGGTTTTTGAATTTATTGCCTGAGTTATTTTAATTAATTTTTTAGGATCTTCAAATCGTTGAGTCCAGTTTGTATGAAGATTTTCTTTTACATAATTAATCAGACGTTCCCGATGGAGTTCTTTCAATTTCCAGATTTCATCATTTGGAATGGTATTAATTTTTTCCCAATAATCTGTATTTGAGAGGTCTTTCAAGTATTCCGATCCAAATGTTTTTCGGTGAATTTCCTGCCATTCTTTAGATATCCAGGTGCCGTAATGTACGCCATTGGTAACATATCCTATATGAGATTCCTCAACAGAATAACCTTGCCATAAGTCTTTAAACATATTTTTTGCAACATCTCCGTGAAGTTTACTTACGCCATTTGTTTCCTGAGATGTACAAATAGCAAAATGACTCATAGAAAAGTTTTCTTCAGGATTGTTTGGATACATTTTACCCAAGTTCATAAACTCGTTCCAGTTGAGTTGTAAACGTTCGGGGAATTGACCCAAATAGGTCATCATTAAATCTTCCGAAAAAGAGTCATGTCCGGCTGGAACAGGAGTATGTGTAGTGTATAGCGTAGAGCTTCGTACAATTTCTAAGGCTTTTTGAAATGAGAAATTTTTATGTTTAATTAATTTTCGAAGACGTTCGAGGTTTATAAAAGCAGCATGTCCTTCGTTGCAATGATAGAGGTCAATATTTTCACCTACTGCTTCGAGCGTACGAACACCACCAATACCGAGTAGCATTTCTTGTTTTAATCGGTGTTCATTGTCACCCCCATAGAGTGCATGAGAAATTGCACGATCTTCTTCATTATTTTCGGATATATCAGTGTCTAGTAAATATAATTTCACCCGACCTACATGAACCAGCCATATTTGAGCACTAATAATTCTTCCGGGTAATCCAACCTGTACTGTAATAGGTATATTATGTTCATCTGTTACTAAATGTACCGGAAGTTCTGAGGGGTTTTGTGGATTGTAGACTGCAATTTGTTCTCCGTCTAAGGATAGTTTTTGTTGGAAGTATCCATATTTGTATAAAAAACCAACAGCAGCCAAATTTGTATTTGTATCACTTGCTTCTTTTAAATAGTCACCGGCAAGAATACCAAGACCACCAGAGAATATTTTTAATGAATCGTCAAGCCCGTACTCCATACTAAAATAACCAATTCTTGCAGAATCCTTAGCAGGTTTTACAGACATATAGTCATTAAATTTTTGCAATACAATTTTGTATTGTTGCATAAAATATTCGTTTTGACTTAATTTTTGCAGTCTGTCGTAACTAATTGATTTAAGAATTTGAATAGGATTTTTTGTTTCATTCCATAATTCTTCATCAATTTCATGAAACAATTCTTTTGCCTCATAGTTCCATGTCCACCACAGATTTGTTGCTATTGTATTAAGGTCTTGTAATTCATTCGGAAAACTAGATTGCACAATCATACCTTTCCATAAAGGAGTATTATGTTTATTTTGATTTAAATTCGCTGTCATATAGGTATTATATTAATTATTTAGTTTGTTTGTGTTTTCGATGTTTTTTTGAGCTCAATTAATTGTTCCAGAGCAGTACTGTGCTCAGCAATTTGTTCGTTTATTTCATCGTCTGTTAATTGTGAGTATTGTAATTTTTTTGGTGCTTTTTCTATTCTATCGTTAAAATCACCTATTACATTCATAAAATTGATAAATGCTTCATATGGTGTAGCATATGGATTATTTTTGAGTGGACTGCCACCATCTACAAAAAAATTGGTGCTCATAAAATATAAATGATCACTGTTTTGTAATTTTATCCAGTCATGCTGAATTTCAGCATCTTCTACTAAATCTATTTGATGAGCATTTTTATATAAAGCATTAAATGCCTCTAATTGTAGGTTATTTCCTAACCAAGGTGATAAATTACGTTCTTCATCTACATTTGAAGTGTAGTTTGGAACACTTAAAACTGATACTGGTTGTTCTTTTTTAAGAATATCTGACGGGGTTGAAAATGTAAAATCGGTTTGGGCAAGAATAGTTTCCGGCAATGATTTCATAAAGTCAAAAATACCACTGTTTTTTGTTTGGTGTACACCAAATGTTTCGTAGTCCATGCACAGGTTTATGATTTCTTCATCTTTGGGGAAATTATTAATCCATTGACTTATTTTTTGAGCAGTTAATGGCCATTGATCCCAGGATTTTTCTGAAAAGCGTAACGCTATATCATCACTTAATTTATAGTTGCGTAATAGAATTTTTAGTTTTGGATTATGTGCATTGTAATACATGAAGTTAGGGCTTTTCCATCCTAAAATGTGTTTTGCACCTTCTGCTATAACGCCTTTGAATCCCATTTTGTGTATAAGCTCACCAATCTCGTCTGAGTATATAAAATGAGAATTGTGAAAAACCGTCGGTTTTTTGCCAAATAGTTCTTTTATTTTATTGGAATGAAGTTGCACTTGTTTTGTAAATTCTTTTTCAGATTTTACCGAAACAAGAGAGTGCGAATATGGTTGTGCCGTAAACTCTACTTTTCCGGTTTCAGCCAGTTTTTGAAAACTTTCAATTACTTCAGGAGTGAATTGTTCAAATTGTTCCAGAGCAGTACCGCTTATAGAAAAGCTTACTTTAAATTTATTTTTTTGTTTTTTTATAATGTCCAGCAAAATCTTATTCATAGGTATATATGACTGTTTTGCTAAAGTAAAAATATTTGTTTTGTTTGAAAAATCATCATAATAATAATGATCGAAACCAATATCGAAAAAACGATATGTTCGTAAAAAAAATGGTTGATGAATTTGAAAATGTAAGCAAATGTGTTTCATGGTTAAACTTTTGAAAGAGTTTTATAATAAATTTGTTTAACTTTATATGCAGCAGAATCCCATTTAATGCTTTCAACCTCTGATTTTAAAAATGTTTTAAACATATTATCAAGGCCATTATAGCTTACTATACCATAAATTGCATCGGCCATGGAATCTACATCCCAAAAATCTATTTTTATTGCATGTTTGAGTATTTCAGATACCCCGGATTGTTTCGAAATAATAACAGGAACATTTGATCTCATAGCTTCTAATGGTGATATACCAAATGGTTCAGAAACAGAAGGCATTACGTATACGTCACTTATCGAAAGCATATGAATTACATCATCACCCCGAAGAAAACCGGTAAAGTAAAAATGTTCTGAAATACCAAGTTCCGAAGCTCTCCACATCATTTTTTCGAGCATATCTCCGCTTCCTGCCATAACGAATTTCACATTTTTTTTGCGTTTTAAAACTTTCGCAGCTGCTTCTAAAAAGTATTCGGGACCTTTTTGAAAAGTTATTCGTCCAAGGAAAGTTACAACTTTATCATGTGTGTTTTTTATAAATTCACGAGGTGTTTGTAATTCAACATTATCTACACCATTGTATACAGTTGTTATTTTATCTTTAGAAATTCCATAATGATTTATAACTGTACTTTGTGTTAAATTACTTACAGTAATTACAGAGTCTGCTGCATGCATTCCTCGTCGTTCAATATCATAAACTACTTGATTTACATGCATACCACTTCGGTCAAATTCTGTTGCGTGAACATGAATAACAAGTGGTTTTTTTGAAACTTCTTTGGCTGCAATTCCTGCATCATACGTGAGCCAATCGTGAGAATGAATAATATCAAAATCATATTGTTGTGCTATTTCACGAGCAACATATGCATAGTCTGCAACTTCTTTTAAGAGGCTTGTTCCGTATCCACCGCTAAAATCAATAGTTCCTTCATTTTTGGTTGTATAATATTTTTTTAGTTGTGCTGATTTTGTTGTACGCTTAGTTACAATATTATAGTATTCATCAGTAGAAACGTAAGGTATTATTTTTGAATCAACCTCAATGTATTGAATATCTTTTTGCTGAGCAACAACATCTTTTGTGAAAACATATTTTTTCACTTTCACCGGCACACGGTTAGCTCCGACAACGTCCATAAGGCTGGTGTCTTCATCGCCATAAGTGCGTGGTACAATAAAAATAATTTCTAAATCTTGTTGAGCCATAGCTCTTGTAAGGCCATAACATGCAGTTCCTAATCCTCCTGAGATATGGGGGGGGAATTCCCATCCAAACATCAATACTTTCATTTTTTATCTGGTGTTAATTGTTTTTCAAAATTGTTAATAAGAGTTTGTATTCGAATAACAGCGGCTACGCTCCATGCTTGCGAAATAGCTCCTTTGCCTTCATGAGGAGGATTTCCATCATATAATTCAGAAAATGTGCCAACTCCGTGAATATGTAAGGACTCTTCAAGTCCTTCATAGATTCGTTTTATTTCTGTTAGTCCCGAACGTCCGTGTAAATCTAAATATGCTTCGGCATACGGAGCCAAAAACCATAATAAAACAGATCCGTGGTGGTATGCAATATCACGTTCGTGAATTGTACCAGTACATTCACCTTTATATAAAGGATTTTTAGGAGACAGTGTTCGGATACCTCGCGGTGTAAGTAGTTCTTTTTTTACTGTTTCCAGTACGGCATTTTTTTGAACATCACTTTCTAATGGTGAATACGGGAGTGATGCGGCAAATACCTGACTTGGACGAACCGATGTTTCAGTATGTTCTTCTGCCACAAAATCTGCAAGATATTGGCGTTCGTCATTCCAAAAAATAGATGAAAAAGACTCCTTGATTTTTCCCGGAACGTGTTTCCATTTGTTTTGAAATGTTTTGTCTTTAATAATATTGAGAGCAAATAAAATTGCATTATACCACAGTGCATTTATTTCCACAACATATCCCCATCGTTCATAAACAGGATTGCCGTCAATTGTGGCATCAGCCCAGGTTAATGCATTTTTTTTGTTATGTAAATAGAGCAATCCATTATCGTGCATACTTATCACATTGTTAGTAAGAAAACGATAGCTTTCGAGAATTTCTATGATTTTCGGTACATATTTTTTTGTAATAGTAGATGCATTAGTATATGGTTCAAATTGCTGTATAGCACGAATATACCACAGAGCAGTGTCTATCGAATCCACATTTGAATGTTCGATATTACCAACATTTTTGTATATAAAACCATTTATTTCATTAGTAATAGTATCTAAAACATCTTCGCAGGTTTTCGTATCACCATACGTGAGTGTGAGTCCGGGTAATGCTATAAGACTATCGCGTCCCCATTTTCCCGGCCAGGGGAAACTGGCAATAATATCTGTTTTGTTGTTTTTGCGTGAAATAAATTGTTCTGCTGCATTTTTTAGGCAATTAGCATAATTATTTCGTGGTGTTCGCTTCGAAAGTTCTTTTTCGTATGATTGTGAAACTTTTGAAGTATCTATACTTTCAAGTCCGGCAGAAAAATAAATTGCTTCTCCTTGTTTTATGTTACATTCAAAATAGCCTGGTGTAAATAAATCTTCAACAGAGTTAAATCCACGTTCTTTTTCTTTTATGTAATCAAAATTTTTGTACCAATCTGGTGCAGAAACAAATTCATTTTTTTTGGATATTTGCATAAATAATTGCGGGAAATTTTTGTACAAACACGATGCGATGCCATTTTTTACAGTTTTGTGCTTTGAATTTACTTGCATGTTGGCATGCGTTAAATCATGAATATGTCGAAATGCTAAAAAAGGACGTAATTGCAGAGTCGTTTTTGATTGAGCTTTTAGTAAGGTGTATTTTATAATTACTCGTTCTTCCTCTTCTACGAGTAACATTTCTTTTTGCAAAACAACGCCTCCTACACGATAAATTATCGTTGGTGTCTTGCTATTACTGTACGATTCAATATATTTATGCCCCAGAGGATTATAATCTGTAATATATTTGTGAATGGCTAAATTAAATGGTGTGTTGTGCTGAATTATTGTTTCATCTAAAGATGATAATAAAACATGATGTTCATTATTGAACTCTGGTAACGGACACACCAATAAGCCATGATACTTTCTGGTGTTGCAATTAATAATTGTAGAACACGCATATGATCCTGCTCTGTTGGTTCGCAGAAATTCTTGTTTAAGTGATACGTTTAAGTTTGTAAGTTCTTGTTTTTTAAACTCTAAATATTCCATGAGTTATTGTATTTTCTTATTATCACAAAAATAGCAATAAAAACAAGAATTACTATTTATTTAGCAAAAAAACTACACTAAATAAAGATGATATGTTTCATGTTTTTATAAACTTCCCATACTTAAAAGAAACTCATCATTGTCTTTGGTGTTTGGAATTCTTCTGCTTAAAAATTCCATAGCTTCAACCGGATTCATGTCAGATAAGAAATTGCGTAATATCCAGTTTTTACTTAATCTGGTTTTGTCGATAAGTAAATCATCGCGTCGGGTGCTGGATAAATTAACGTCTACGGCTGGGTATATGCGTTTGTTGGAAATACGGCGGTCGAGTTGTAGTTCCATATTACCGGTTCCTTTAAATTCCTCAAAAATAACCTCATCCATTTTTGAGCCGGTTTCTGTTAATGCTGTTGCTATAATTGTAAGCGAACCACCGTCTTCAATATTTCGTGCAGCACCGAAAAAACGTTTTGGTTTGTGGAGTGCATTTGCATCTACACCACCCGAAAGAATTTTTCCGGATGCAGGTTGTGCCATATTAAATGCACGTGCCAATCGAGTGATAGAATCGAGTAGGATGCACACATCATGACCACATTCTACTAAACGTTTTGCTTTTTCTAATACTATATTGGCAACTTTTACGTGTCTGTCTGCAGGTTCGTCAAATGTTGATGAAATAACTTCGGCTTTTACACTACGTTTCATGTCAGTTACCTCTTCCGGACGTTCATCAATAAGTAAAATAATTAAATAAACATCAGGATGGTTGTCTGCTATTGCATTTGCAACTCCTTTTAATAAGGTTGTTTTACCTGTTTTTGGTTGTGCAACGATTAACCCTCTTTGTCCTTTTCCAATAGGAGTAAATAAATCTATAATACGGGTTGAAATATCGGTGTGACCTGAGCCCGTTAGATGAAATTTTTCTTCGGGAAATAATGGTGTTAAATGATCAAAATGAACACGATCACGAACTTCCGTTGGTGTTTTACCATTAATTTTTTGAACTTTTACAAGCGGGAAGTATTTTTCACCTTCTTTTGGTGGACGGATTGCACCTTCTACAGTATCACCTGTTTTTAAACCAAATAATTTTATTTGTGATTGTGATACATAAATATCATCGGGAGAATTCAGATAGTTGTAATCACCTGAACGCAGAAATCCGTATCCTTCTTGCATTAAATCCAGTACACCTTCTCCTGAAATTATACCATCAAATTCAGTAGGACTGTCTTGTTTATTGTTTTGTCTTTGAAAATTTGAGTTGTTTTGTGGTTGTTTTCTGGCATCTGGTCGGTTTGACTGATCTTTGTACTCTTGCTGAGTTGATTGAGTTGCTCGTTCAACTTGTCTTTGTTCTGTTTTTTTATGGCTTTCGTTTTCTGATGCCGCTTGTGCACTTTGGGAAATTCCCTCTGTAACCGGAACTTTTGTTCGGGTTCGTTTACGAGGTCTTTTTTCTGTTTTTTCAAAAGGTATTTCAGCTTGTTTATCTTTTGTATCTGAATTCTTTTTTTCATCCTTCTCTTCTTTTTCTTCGGGAAGGTTTTTGGGTATGCTACCTTGTTCTTCTAAAATACGAATGATTAAATCTTCTTTTTTTAATGAAGAAATGTCGGTAACACCTAATTCTTTAGCGATTTCTTTTAATTTTGAAACCAACATCTTTTTTAAGTCTGCTGCTTGATACATATAAATACTGAGAATAGATTTTGATTATTTATTTATCGTTTTGTTTTTTTTGGGATTTTATTCTTTTATAGGGAGTTTCTATAAAGAATCATAGATTGTTCTGAAATCCTGTGCAAGTATACATATAATTTTTTTAAAAATACAAAAAATAAGATTTTTTTTTCTAATAGAATTATTTCTGTTGATTGTTGTTATTTAAATTTAGGCAATGTCCAGTTGTATCGTACACTTAATGAGCGTATAACGAAAATTACGAAAGCTGCAAATAGTACTGTAATAGATTCCGGAACATTTGATAATAACATAAAAGAGTAAGTTACACCACCAATTAAGCAGGCAGTTGCGTAAATTTCTTTATGAAAAATAAGTGGAATTTCGTTACACAACACATCTCGTATAATGCCGCCGACAACTGCTGTTGTAATGCCCATCATAATAGCAACCGGAATATGAATTTCCGCTTGGAGGCCTTTTTGAATACCAATAATGGTAAATGCACTTATACCAATAGTGTCAAAAAAGAAAAGTGCTTTTGAGAAACGAATAATAGTGGGTCTGAATAAAAAAGTAAACACAACGGCAATAATAATAATGTAAAAAAACATAATATCCTGTAACCATGCAACAGGTGTGTTTCCCAACATCATGTCTCGAAATGTACCGCCACCAATTGCTGTTACAAAGCCAAGAAAAAGTCCGCCAAAAAGATCAAATTTTTTATCTGCCGCCGCAAGAGCACCACTTACCGTAAAAGCAAACGTTCCGGTATAATCAAATAATTGAATTAATTCTTCGGTCATGTATTATACGTTGAATTTAAAATGCATTATATCTCCATCTTCAACTATATATTCTTTTCCCTCCATCGACATTTTTCCAGCTTCTTTTACAGCTTGTTCTGAACCGTATGAAATGAAATCACTATATTTTATAACTTCTGCTTTTATGAAACCTTTTTCAAAATCGGTATGAATAACTCCTGCAGCTTGTGGTGCTTTGAATCCTTTGAGATATGTCCAGGCACGAACTTCTTTTTCGCCGGCAGTAAAAAAAGTTTCTAAATTGAGTAATTCATATGCTTTTTGAATTAATTTATGAAGTCCGGGTTCGGTAAGTCCTAAATCTTCTAAAAACAGTGCTCGTTCTTCGGGTTCTTCCAATTCTGCTATTTCTGCTTCTATTGCCGTTGCAAGTATAAGTACCTCTGCACCTTCGTCTTGCACAGAGTTTTCCACTTTTTTTGTAAAATCATTTCCCTGAATGCTTTGTTCATCTACATTACATACATAGAGTACTGGTTTTTGTGTGAGCAGGTGTAAATCATAAATAGCTGCACGTTCATTTTTGTCGAAATCAAGACTTCGTACAGATTTACCTTGTTCTAAATGATTTTGAATACGCGAAAGAACTGTGTATAAAAATTGAGCATCTTTATCGTTGCCGGTTTGAGCTTGTTTTTTTACTTTGTTTATGCGTGTTTCAACTGTTTCTAAATCTTTTATTTGAAGTTCAGTGTCTATGGTTTCTTTATCCCGAACGGGATCTATTGATCCATCAACATGAGTTATGTTTTCATCTTCAAAACAACGTAATATGTGGATAATGGCATCAGTTTCACGAATATTTGCCAAAAACTTATTTCCTAAGCCTTCACCACGACTAGCTCCTTTTACCAAACCCGCAATATCAACTATCTCTACTGAAGTTGGTACTACGCGTTCAGGTTTTACCAATTCTTGTAGTTCGTTGAGGCGATCGTCAGGTACTGTTATTATACCGATATTGGGTTCTATTGTACAAAAAGGAAAATTAGCAGCTTGTGCTTTTGCGTTTGTTATACAATTAAATAAGGTTGATTTTCCAACGTTGGGTAATCCAACTATTCCACATTTTAAAGCCATATATAAATTTTTTTCAAAAATAGTAGTTTTTATAATAAATGAAACAAGTTTTAGTATTTGTTATTCACATTTTTTTGCAAATACAAAAAATACTGCTGTGTTTGGTCTGTATTTCACTAAAAAATTGTAATTTTATAAAAAAATGGCGTATGGTAAGAAAGAATAAGAAAATCTTTGTGTTAGACACAAATGTGATTTTACATGATTACAGGGCAATATATTCTTTTCAGGAGAATGATATTGTGATTCCAATAACAGTATTGGAAGAATTAGATAAGTTTAAAAAAGGGCATGACGAGCTAAATTGGTCTGCACGAGAATTTACTCGTGAGCTGGATAAGCTTGCTGGTGATAAATTGTTTACTGATGGCGTCGAACTTGGGGATAAACGCGGGAAATTATATATAAAAACTCAAGGCGAATACCCTGAAGTTGTGTATGAATCTTTTCGGGAACAAATAGCAGATCACCGGATTTTGGCTACAGCTTATGCTGTGCAAAAAGAGCATGAAAACAACCAGGTGATTTTAGTTACCAAAGACATTAATTTACGCATGAAGGCAAAATCTATAGGTGTTGTCTCGCAAGATTATGAAAACGATAAAATTCAGGATTTATATACAATAGAAGAGGGGATACCTGTTCTGGAAAATGTGGATAATGCACTTATAGCAAAATTGTATAGTAAAAAAAGCGATATTTCTATTACACCTGAAGATTTAGGAATACCACATCCTGATAATCATGCGTACTTTATATTAAAGAGTACGCAGTCAAGTGTTATTGTATATTATAACCCGTATGAAAAAGTTATTACCAGAGTAGTAAAACGACATGTTTTTGGCATAGAACCTCGAAATGCTGAACAAACATTTGCCTTTCATGCTTTGACTAATCCTGATGTGAAGTTGGTTGCAATAACCGGACGTGCCGGTACCGGTAAAACACTTGTTGCACTTGCAGCAGCATTGGAACAACACGAGATGTATGAACAGATATTGCTGGCACGGCCAATAGTAGCATTAGCTAATAAAGATATGGGATTTTTGCCGGGAGCAGAAAAAGATAAAATACGACCATATATGATGCCGTTGTTTGACAATATTCAGGTAATAAAACAAAACCTGCAAAGCAATGGCGAACAGGTAAATTTAATAGATGATTTGCAAAAAAGCGGTGCTTTAGAAATTTCTCCTTTGGCTTATATCCGTGGACGATCGCTACCTAAAGTGTTTTTTATAATTGATGAGGCTCAGAATCTTACACCACATGAGGTAAAAACTATAATAACCCGTGCCGGTGAAGGAACTAAAATTATATTTACCGGTGATATCCAGCAAATTGACTCACCTTATTTAGATAGTTTTTCGAATGGATTGTCTCATTTAAGTACAAAAATGAAAGGTCAAAAATTGTTTGCCCATATTAATTTGATAAAAGGTGAACGAAGTGAACTTTCTGAATTGGCAAGTAACTTGTTGTAATAATTTGATTTACAGGTTTGTTTGTGTGTGTTAGTGTCTTGTTTAAAAATAAATAATAGATGTTTTTTTTTGATGCAAAAGATACTTGCTGTATTTTTGCCTCATATTTAAAATATAGTTTTTAACTAAAAAAGAAAAGTATGATTTATACTAGTAATCAAGAAAAAATTGCTCAGAAACTTGATAAAGGTTCTGAAATTTCTTCTTGGAAAGATTGGAAATGGCAGTTGAAGCATTTAGTTCGAACTGTTAATCAATTTGAAAATTTAACCGGAATTAAATTTGATGAAACAGAAAAAGCTCAATTAGAAGAGACTTTTGGGAAATTCCCTCTTTCAATAACCCCGTATTATTTATCTCTTATAAATAAAGATAATTATCAATACGATCCGGTATTTAAACAAGCTTTTGGAAGTGTACATGAGCTACAAACTCATGCATCTGAACTTGCAGATCCATTGTCAGAAGATCAGGATAGTCCTGTAGAAGGTATTACGCACCGGTATCCGGATAGAGTTTTGTTTCATGTAAGTAATATTTGCGCAATGTATTGTAGGCATTGTACCCGGAAACGAAAAGTGGGAGATGTGGATTCTGTTCCTTCAAAAGAACAATTGAAAAAAGGAATTGAATATATAAAGAACACACCTCAAGTACGTGACGTGCTTTTATCGGGTGGTGACCCTTTTATGTTGCCTGATAGTATGATAGATTGGTTATTGTCCGAAATTCGTGCTATTCCACACGTAGAGGTTATTCGTATAGGTACACGTGTGCCGGTTGTATTGCCATATAGAATAACTCCTGAGTTGGTTTCTATTTTGAAAAAGTATCAACCATTGTGGATAAATACACATTTTAATCATCCCCGAGAACTGTCTGCATCTGCATGTGAGGCAGTTGCAATGTTGGCTGATGGTGGTTTCCCATTAGGAAATCAATCGGTATTACTTGCCGATGTAAATGACTGTCCACGGATTATGAAATCTTTAGTTCATAAGTTAGTGAAAAACAGAATTCGTCCGTACTATTTATATCAATGCGATTTATCTGAAGGTTTATCGCACTTTAGAACGCCTATTGGTAAAGGTATTGAAATTATGGAAAGTCTTATAGGGCACACCAGTGGTTTTGCACGTCCAACATATGTGATTGACGCACCGGGTGGAGGTGGAAAAATACCTGTTATGCCCAATTATATAGTTTCGTGGTCAACAAATAAAGTGGTATTACGAAATTATGAAGGGGTTATCACTACTTATAAGGAGCCGGATAGTTATGAAGCCCGTATGTGCGACAGGAATTGTGCAAATTGCGATCTAGAACTTGATTTACGTGAGGCTGATGAGTCAGATTCTATAGGCATAGAAAAATTACTTTCGGATTCATATGATAATATATCGTTAATTCCAGAAAATAATGAGCGTTTACAACGTCGAAATGATAGTGAAGAAGAAGAGGAAAATAATTAGTCTATGAGTGATGTAATAGAAAAATTTGGTGTTGGTAGTGTAATTCAACACGGAATTCAAAATAATAGGGTGTATCTTATGAAAATTCATAAAGATGACTTCCCTTCAGCAATAAATTACTGCCATGCATTGGTAAAAGAACATGGATACACAAAAATTGTATGCAAGGTTCCTGCATGGGCAGCACCTGTGTTTATTGCTCATGGTTATACCATTGAGGCTCAAGTTCCTCAGTTTTATAACGGAAAAGAAACAGCGTTCTTTTTTGCAAAATATCTTGATTCTGAACGGTTAGCCGGATTGCATGTTGATAATTTAGCACAATTGTCAGAAATTTTGATGAAAGGAAATGTTCAGGCATTTGATTTAGACTCTGTAGCACAACCACAAGTTCATATACTTCAAGAACAGCATGCCGAAGAGATTTCGGAAGTGTATAAGCAGGTATTTGAATCTTATCCATTTCCTATATTCGATCCGTCATACATTACACAAACAATGCAAGATGGGGTAATTTATTTCGGAATTTTTGAGGATACTAAGTTGGTAGCTATATCTTCTGCGGAAGTTGACTATACCGGACAAAATGCTGAAATGACTGATTTTGCAACTTTACCGGACTATCGCGGAAAAAAATTGGCTGTAATATTATTGTCTCATATGGAGAATCATATGAAAAAAATGAATATTCCAACTGTGTATACTATTGCCAGATTACAAGCTCCGGCAATTACTATAACTTTTTTGAGAAATTCATATATCTATTCAGGAACTTTAATACATAACACGCACATAGGTGGTAGTATAGAAAGTATGAATGTTTTATACAAAGTTTTGTAATGTAGACAGGAATGGAACATATATGATATAACTATGAGGGTATTCGAAATGGATACCCTCTTTTTTGTGTCGAAAAATGAGGTGTTACTATTAACGTGAGTTCGACGTAATTTTTCATGGACCGTCCAGCCGCTTTGCCGGGTTTTTTGATGTGGACTGGCACAGCGGGGCTAACCGATGGCCCGGCAAGCTTCTTCTGCCGGTTTTAGGAAATCACTAC
>JAWOEL010000037.1:0-20583 GCA_046482735.1 Bacteroidales bacterium
CAAGAAAATCCGGGCAACAATTCCCGAAAACGAAAAAGATATAATTGAGCAGCAGATTGTTGCACAATTATAACACAAAAGCAATAATAATAATTACATTTTTTTTCTATTTGAACAAAAATTAATAGGAATAATGAAATAAGCAGATTTACTGAAAATAGCACAAGCAAATCACCATTTCCCCATTCCTCTTTCATATTCAATTCAAGACCTCACATTAAAAGTTTCGTTTTTTTTTCTCTGTATCCGGGAAAAGTTTTACTTTTATTGTGAAATAGAAGTGTGGTGGGAGGTTTTTGGAGGGGATGAGGATTGCATTAATTAAAATATAAGTTCACAACAGGCTATGATATGGGAAAAAAACTAACAGTATATATGATTGACGGAACCGCTTATGGTCCAAGATTTAGTGAAATTGGGAATTGGGTTGGAAAAGCTATATACAGTCCCAGGTCTTCAATTAATAAAGTTATGAATCGGTCGGAGTTTGATAATCCTGGGATATATTGTTTGAAAGGAGATCCAACTGATGAAGCATTTGATGAAAAGATATATATTGGAGAAGCGGAAAATATAAAAGCAAGATTAAAACAACATCTAAGTGACCCAAATAAAGATTTTAAAGAATTAATATTCTTCATAAGTAAAGACGAACTTCTGACTAAAACTCAAATTAGGTATTTAGAATCAAGGCTTATTCAACTTGCATTAGAAGCAAAAACTTCCCAAATAGATAATGGAAATGCACCCAGTTTGCCGACTCTTCATGAAGCAGATATTTCTGACATGGAATACTTCCTTCAACAAATTAAACTTATACTTCCTGTTATGGGGTTTAATTTTTTAATTTCTTCAACAGTTACTCAAAAAGATTTCGCTGAGGCTGAGACAAAAAATGAAGTTCATGAGAAATATTTTATTAAAACTCGAAGTTTTAATGCAACTATGACAGAAACTGACCACGGTTATATTGTTGCCAAAGGAAGCGAAGCTAAAAAGAATTTATCAAATTCATGTACAGAAACATACAGAAATATGAGAAAAAAACTAATAGAGACTGAAATAATGGGGGATAGTGGTGATAAATTGATTTTTGCTGAAGATGCTGTTTTTAGCAGCCCTAGTGCTGCTTCGAATATGATATTAGGAAGAAATTCAAATGGATTTACAGAATGGATTAATAAAGATGGCATGACATTCAAAGAAGTACAAGAATATATAAATGACTAATGTCAATAACCAGAAAACAAACACTATGTAACACCTGATACAAATTTCCGGTTGAATTAAATCTATGGATTTTCAATGACTTAGATTTAGTTTAAAAAATATTACTGTGTCATAAATGAGTAGAATAGGAGCAAAACAAAATTATTTTTTTTGTAATGCATATTTCAGCCTTTTTCTCTTTCATAGTCAATTCAAGAACACACAGTAAAAGTTTCGTGAAATTTTCTCTGTATCCGAAAAAAGATGTACTTTTATTGTGAAATAGCAAATGGCGGGAGGTTTTTGAAAAGAGCTGCTCTTAGCGGCTTTTTTCACTCTAAATCAAACTAATGTAATGTACAAATTTTTATTCTATTTTATATTTTTTACAATAGTTGAAATTCAAGTTTTAGCTCAAAATGTAGTTGACGATTCTGTTTTATTTGTATTAGATTTAAACGTTGAAGATAAATCTGTGAAGATTACACCTTTAACCGAATCAGACTTTTGGTTTCTTGACAGCACAGTCACAAGAATAGTTGAAATAAAAGATTTCAATGCCGATAATAAAGAAGATGCATTAATTTATTTAGGTGCTTGTGGTTCCGGTGGTTGTATGTATGGTGTTTTTTTTAAACAGCATAAAAATTTTTATAAACTAGTTTTTATGGATTACTTAAAAACACCGGTATTTAATAAAGAAGATAATGGATATATAAGTTTAACATCTTATGAAGAGGTTGAACCATACAACCCATCTGAAATATACGTAACCAAATATGTTTTTGATGAAAAGATATTTCAATATACAAAAGACACCACTTATATTGCTAAATAAGAATAAAATCGCCAATCGTAGGTAGTCAATAAACTAAAACCCTACCGTAGAACCTCTCATATTACCTCGTTTCGATGCAATTTGGGATACGATGCTTCGCAAGATATGGGGCTATGTGTTTGATGCTATGAACAAAAAAATATTCTTTTGTAATGTAAATAGCAAATTTAAAATCATCAAATTTTCGCAACAGTAAATCGCCACTTTGCATACAAAAAGCTTGTTACAAATTTCAACAAGCTTATGAAAAAGTCGGGGTGGCGGGATTTGAACCCACGACCTCCACGTCCCGAACGTGGCACGCTAACCGGACTGCGCTACACCCCGGGTTATTGTGATATCATTTATAATTATTGCAGTGCATACTTTTGAGTAATGCTTTGTTATATTCGCATGTGTCGAATGAAAAATCCTGAACAGCTGTCAGTAATTCGTCGAATGTAATTTTTTCTATGTTTTGTTCTACCGTTTTACCTGCTTGTGTTGTGAGTTTTGCCATGCGTGTGTAAAAAGAGTAGGGGTCTGAGTTGTTTTCGTTTTCTACGGATAATATACTGTCTTGATTGAAAATATCCCAAAATACCCAATTTTCGGAAAGTGTGTTGCAAAGATGCTTCCAGGAACTGTTTTGCTTTACATTGAGCATTCCCATGGCTCCGGCATCTTTTAGCGGCCATACTGCCCATCCTATATTCATGTTTTCTAACAATGATAGGTATTCGGCATGTATATCAAACGAATCGGGTAAATGTAAGGGATGACCAGTTTCGCCACACCAGAGTGGTTTTTTGAGATTTTTTTGTAAATGCTCGAGAGATACATCGTTATACAAGCTTTGTTGTAATAATTCTTTTTTATCTGTTGAATGAAGTTTGTCGGGAAGTTGTAAAAAAGGGTAGAGGTGAAAGGTGTACGCACAATTTTCATCGAGATTGTCGGTAAACATGGTGAAATCGCGTGAATAGGTATTTCCCTCATAAAAAATAATATGCTTCTGGTCAACTTCGCGTATGGCACGGGTACATTTTTGGTAAAACGACATCATGCCTCGGGTGCCTTCTTCGGTAAAAAAACAAGGTTCATTTATTACATCATAGCCGCCAATAGTTGTGTTATTTGCATAATAGCGGGCAATGTTGTGCCATAAATCCACAAAGGAATCTATAGCTTCCGGGTTATACCAGAAGCCGTCTTTTCCTGTATTGTTGTCGCTGTGCCAATCGGGATTCTGACATTCAGGAGCGGTGTGTAGGTCAATAATCGCCCATAGTTCATATTTTTTGCACAAAGCTACAATTCTGTCAATTTCGCGAATAGCTGTGCTTTGTGTAAATTCTGCATCATAGAATAATGCATGATTCACCGGAATGCGAATACTGTTTAATCCGCACTGTTTTACAAAAGCAATATCTGCTTCGTTAACCGCCGCAGCATAGAATGTATTCCAAAATAGTTGTGCCGACTCAGCACCAAATCTGTTTTGTATGATCGATCGGATTTCTGTGTCGGTTCCGGGTAGTCCGAACATGAAATGTTCGAGGTTTAACCAACTACCCAATCCAACACCTTTAAGAAGTATTTTTTTGTTTTTATACCAAAAATCAGAACCTGAAGCGTGTAAAAAATGCATGTTTATGGTTTAATTACAGGTACTTTACAACAAACAAACCGTAAATATACGTATCCTACAATTCCGGAGAGTAATGATGCAGTAAGAATCATTAATTTAGCATTGTTAATAATTGTTTGATTATCAAACGCAAGTAATGTTACAAATATAGACATAGTAAAACCTATACCGGCAATAAAGCCAACACCTAAAATGTGATTCCAGGTTACTCCATCCATTAATTTAGAAAATCCGAACTTAACGGTTAATATGCTAAATAATATAACTCCAAGTGGTTTTCCGACAAATAAGCCTAATAAAATACCAAGACTGTAGCCTTGAGAAAGTGTTTCTTGAAAACTTCCGCTAATTGCTATTGCTGTGTTAGCTAATGCGAATAGTGGTAAAATAAAAAATGTAACCGGATTATGTAAAAAGTGCTCTAATCTATGTGCGGGAGCAGTTTTCTCTCCTTTATTAAACGGAATGGTAAAGGCTAATAATACACCGGAAATTGTAGCATGAACGCCGGAGTTATGCATAAAGTACCACATAATAATTCCACCTATAATATAGGGTATAAAATTATTGATTTTAGCTTTGTTGAAAGCAACTAAAATTCCAAAAATTGAAAGTGCATATATTAAATTCATTAAATCAAAGTCTTTACAATAAAATATAGCAATTACGATAATTGCACCTAAATCATCAACAACGGCTAGTGCTGTTAAAAACACCTTGAGAGCAAAAGGAACATTTTTGCTTAATAAAGATAAAATTGCAAGAGAAAATGCGATATCGGTTGCGGTTGGAATAGCCCACCCACACATATTTTCTGTACCAAGGTTAAAGCTTGTATAAATCAAAGCCGGAACAGCCATACCACCAACTGCGGCAAAAATCGGCAGAATGGCTTTTTTCTTGTTAGAAAGCTGACCGATTAAAAATTCTCGTTTAAGTTCTAAACCAATTAATAAAAAAAATATTGCCATTAATGCGTCATTTATAAAATAACCAACGGTAAAATGTGGAAATAGTTCCGTATCCCACATATTGATGTACGATTCGCCATTATAAGTATTGGCCATAAGTAACGAAACTACTGTACAAAGAATTAATAGCACACCGCCGGATTGTTCGTTATGGAACAATAAGGTACGCATTTTTTTAAAATCCATGATTTATTTTTTTTTTAAGTTTAGAAAATTAATATTTGTAAAAGATGAAACAAATGTAGTTATTTTATATGATGTTCATAATAATTTTAATAAAAAAAATATTTTTTTTTATGATTTTAATTATTAAAAAATATGTTATAAATGTATAATTATTTGTATTTTTATACCCTAAATAATATAGAGAGATGAAGAAACTTATTTTAATGCGTCATGCCAAATCTGATTGGAAAGAGGGGGTAGCTGACCACGATCGGGATTTGAACCAACGAGGTAAACGAGATATACCACTTATGACAAGTGTGTTGATTCAAAAATATCCCAGACCCGGTATTATAGTATGTAGTGATGCTGTTCGGACTGTTCATACGATTGAGGGAATTGTGAAATTAGGATATACAGGTTCTCAAATAGTATATAGTCCGGCTTTATATTTGGCATCAATTGAAGATATGCAAAACGAAATTGTCGGTGTTTCCGATGAATATGATACAATACTTATCTGTGCTCATAATCCGGGTATTTCTGATTATTTGAATCATCTTTGTCCGGCAAATGAGTTCCAGCATTTGCCTGTTTTAGGTATTGCCTTGGTCGTTCTGAATAATGAGCAATGGAGCGAAATTTTTTCGGCAAAGGGAAGGTTAGTCAGGTTTGATTATCCGAAGAAAAAATAATGTCATCCCTTGTTTTTCTGTTAGGTATTGTGTGCAGATTATATCTGCGGATATTTGTTTCTATTTTTTTTTAGCACACTAAAAAGCAGCCATTAATAAATCAATATTTTTATAGGGAATACGGTAATGTTTTGAAATGTGGCTGTTTGTCAGAATACCATTATAGATATAAACGCCTTGCCTGACTGTAAAATCATTTTTCAAGAATTGGGTAACACCACCTTGTTCACCCATTTTAAGTAAAATCGGCATCATAATATTACTAATAGCAATAGATGATGTGCGGGCTGCATTTGATTGAATATTTGGTACACAATAATGTACAACGCCATGTTTAGTGAAAGTTGGATGTGTATGTGTTGTGCAGGTTGATGTTTCGAAGCAGCCACCCTGATCTATACCCAAATCAACGAGCACCGTACCCTTTTTCATCAGTTTTACCATATCTTCAGATACATAAAAATTGGTGTTATCTTCGACTAATTGCATAGCACCAATAACAACTTCGGCAGATTTAAATGCTTTTTTGAGTACTTCTGTTTGATAATTAGAAGTATACAAACGTTGTCCTAAATTATTTTGAATAGAAATAAGCCGTTGTAAGTAAGCATCAAAAATTTTAACGTGAGCCCCTAAACCAAGTGCTGCACGAGCAGCAAATTCTCCGGCTCTGTTTGCTCCTAATATAACAACCTCGGCAGGTGTTACCCCGGTAATTCCTCCTAAAAGTGCACCTTTTCCATTTTCCGAATCATTTAAATATTGTGCTGCCAGTAATACCGAGAGTGAACCGGCAATTTCCTGCATAGAAGCAACAACAGGGTAATTACCTTCTATATCACGCATATATTCAAAACCAATGGCTGTTACCTTTTTTTTGATTAATTCGTGTACACTTTTTTTTCCGTTGTCGTTTATTACAAATGAGGAAATTATAGTTTGTTTTTCATTAATTAATGAAATATCTTTTCCCGAAAATGGAGCTACTTTAAGTAAAATATCAGCTTGATATACAGCTTCTTTTGAATTTAATATGCGAGCTCCGGATTCACTGTATTCGGTATCTGAAAAATGAGCTTTGGTACCGGCACCCCGTTCAAAGAGGATGGTATATTCGTTATCTGTAAGGTGTTGTACTGCTTGGGGAGTAAGCGGAACTCTATGTTCATTTGTGTCGGTTTCGTTGAGTATGCCGACTGTTAGTTTTTTCTTTTTATTTTGAATTTCAAGCATCTCTTCCTGAGGAAGTAATCCGCCTCTGCCAAAAGAAAAATTTCCGGTGTATGATTCCATAAATTCTGTATTTTAGTCGCTAATTTCTAATAATCGTATATCAAACTGAATAACCGCATTTGGCGGAATTCTGTCTGAACTGCCTTTTTGTCCCCATGCTAAATCAGGTGGTACCCAAAATTTATATCGACTTCCTTCCGGCATTTTTTTTATGCCTTCCGAAAGTCCTTCAAGTAATTCGGAAACCCGGCTTTCTGCCGGTTTATTTGTTTTGTATGTGTCTTCGAGTATTGTTCCGTTAAGCAACAATACTCGTTGATGAAATTGTATGTATGAACTATCAGTAGGAGTGTTATTATTTGTGTTGTCTACAATAGTGTATTGAAGACCCGAATCAGTTTCTATAATACCGTTTTTATGTGCATTTTGAATTAAAAAATCCTGACCTCTTTTTTTGTTGTTTCCTGCTGAACCTCGAAATCGTCTGTTTGCCATATTTTTATAAACCTAAATCTGTAAATTGTTTTGATTTATGCATGCCTGCTTGTATTGCTTTTTGATAATATGAACCGGCTGCCTCTTTATTATGTAATGCGATAAATGATTTGCATACAAGCAATACTGATTTTTGAGCTATATTCATATCTCTGTCGAACCATTCTTCAAATGCTATATCTCCGTAATGAATAGCTTTTTCGTATTGTTTTAAATGTGTATATGCTATAGCTAAATTGTAATATGCATGTGGATTGTCTTCATCTTTTGATAAAAGAGTTTTGCAATTCATGATCGCAGTATCGTAAGCCTGTGTTTGAATATATATGAGACTTAATTCTTCTAATGAGGGAATAATATTTGTTTGTGCTTGTATTGATTGCTTATAGTATGCAATAGCATGGTCTGTTTTTTTTGCACGATTATATGATGCGGCTGTTTTGTATAGCAGTTCGGTTACTGATGTATCAGTATTATATGCCTTTATGTATTGTTTAGCTGCTTTTACATACTCTTTTTGGGTAAAATGTTTTTCTGCTTCGGAAATGTGTTTTAAAATCAAAGGATCGTCTGATATGGTATAAATAGTAGTATCGGAAGTGTTTTTTTGAGCACATAATATACTTGTACATAAAATTGTGATCAAAAATATACATGCCTTTTTCATACTGTTTTTATACTAAATTTATATACTATTGTAACACATTACATAATACAAATATACATACTTTCAACACATGAAACAAGTATGTAATATTGACAGTCGCATGCGAATATTATATGTTTTTTTGAGCTAATTGACCGCAAGCAGCATCAATATCTTTTCCCTTTGAATAACGAACAGTTACAATTAAATTTAATTTTTCGAGAAATGATACAAATTTATCCCGGGTTTGTGAATCAGAAGGTTTAAATTCAGAATTCGCATGAGGATTGTATTCTATAATATTAATTTTAACCGGAAACTGACGGGTAAATTCAGCTAATTTGCTGGCATCATCAACACTATCGTTAATTCCTTGTAAAAGAGTGTATTCTATAGAAATGCGCTTGTTAGTCTGTGCATAATAATATGTTAATGCATCAGAAAGATCTTCTAAGTTGTTTTTTGCATTTACCGGCATATATGCACTGCGACGCTTATTGTCGGGGAAATGAATGGAAACAGCCAGATTGCAAGCAACAGAATCATCAGCCAAAGCACGGATGCCGTCTGTTAAACCAACTGTAGAAAGCGTTATACGAGAAGGAGCAATGCCTGTACCGTTTTTGTCGGTTAATTGGCGTACCGATTTGATAACCGCATCATAATTCAGTAAAGGTTCGCCCATTCCCATATATACAATGTTGGTAACTGTTTGACTATATGTTTCGACACTTAATGCATCAATAGCGAATAATTGATCGGTTATTTCGCCAACACTCAAATTTCGACAAAATCCGAGTGATGCCGTTGCACAAAAACTACAGCCGAGTCCACAGCCAACTTGTGATGAAATACAGGCTGTTATCCGTTTTCCCGATGGAATAAGAACCCCCTCAATTATGTGATTGTCGTCTAATTCAAATGCTATTTTTATAGTACCGTCTTTACTTTTTTGTGTAGAATGAACTGTAACTGTTTTGAAATAAAATGAATTGGTTAAAAACGTGCGTAATGACTGTGAAATATTAGTCATTTCTTCGAATGAACGCACACGATTTACCCATATCCAATTATAAATTTGTTTAGCCCGAAATGCCTTTTCGCCATGTTCAACGCATATCTTTTGTAGTTCCGGGAGGGTAAGAGATAAAATATCTTGTTTTGTCGTTTCCATATCTGTATTAAAATAAGTGACAAAGATGTAAAGATTTTATAGTATTATAATGAATTTCTTCTTTTTTTTCGTGTTGGGCTTTCATATTTTTTTCCACCTTCGTGTAGAGTTTGGTAATACAAGGCAGAATACTATATACAAAAATTCAAAAGTTTATGTATTTTTGTTTAAAATTTGAATGAATATGAATATTAAATTAGGATCTCAGGAAAAATTTTCAGTATCACAATTTATATTTGTGAATACCTGGTTTCGTATGTGGTGGCGTTTATGGTACCGAAAAGTAACAGTTCATGGCCGTAAACATTTGTATACCAATAAACCATTGATAGTGACACCAAATCACCAAAATGCGGCAATGGATGCACTTGTATTAATTGGAATACAAACACGACAAATAGTGTGGCTATCTCGTGCAGATATTTTTAAAAGTAAATTTGTGGCTGCAATTTTACGTTTTTTTAAAATGATTCCTGTATATCGTATGCAAGATGGGGTAGATTCGTTAGGGAAAAATGAAGAAATATTTAATAAATGTGTTCAGGTACTCGAAGCACACAAAATTGTTGGCATATTTCCGGAGGCTACGCATTGGGGGTATCGTCGGTTACGTGCATTGAAAAAAGCTGTGCCTCGTATTGCGTTTTTGGCAGAAGAATTAAGTGAAACATCTCTTGATATTCATATTGTGCCTGTGGGAATTTATTACGAGAGTTATGTGAATTTTAGAAGTGATTTGTTTGTAAATATAGGCGAACCTTTTTCTATAGCCGAATACGTTGCTTTGTATAAGGAAAATAAAATACAAGCTATTAATGCTTTGCGACGCAGAATGCAGGATGAAATGAAAAAATATATGCTTCATATAAATCATGAAGGAACACGATATGAGGCGTACGAAGAACTCCGAAAAATATGTGCTCCGTATGTGAAGGATACATATAATTTGAGAGGAAAAAAAATGTATACAGATTTTCAGGCTCAAAAAATGGTTATAGAACAGTTAGATGAGTTGTTGAATAAAGATGCAGATAAATTGCAGGAGATAGAAGGTGCGGTAACCGAATATGCAGAAAAGCGTTCCGATATGCGATTTCGCGAATGGATATTAGCACAAAACGGGGGAGATGAGTTTTCAATTATTTGGAATAGTGTGCGTTTGATTGTTGGTTTTCCACTTTTTGTACTTGGGTTTATAATATATGGTTTTCCTTTTAAAAAAACATATTCACTTGCTCAAAAAATGGCTGATGATGTGCAATTTCATAATTCGATATCTTTTTCATTAGGCTTTTTAATTGTTCCGATTCTTTATTCTATTTTGGCCGGCCTTTCTGTATGGTATTTTGGGCTGAACTGGTGGATGTTTTTTGTAATTGCAGCCAGTTTGTTATTTGTTGGAATTGTTAGTTTCGATTATTTTATTTTAGCCAAAAAGACATATCACATGATTCGTTATAAGTATTTGAAATATATACAGAATCCGGAAATAGAATCGCTTATTTCGTTACGAACAAAAATTATTGATATGTATTCAAAATATGTATAGGCATTGACAAGGCATAAGGCACAAGGCAAATAAGATATTAGATATTAGGTATTAGATAACTAATATCTGATAACTAATATCTCATATCTATTCAGTATTCATCACTAAGCATTACAAATTATTTTCCCCTGCTGCCGAGGCGAATCCTTTCGCTCGGCAATGTGAACTTCGAAGCACGTAATCTTGAATGAACGTGTCCGTTTACTAACGGAGCGTAGCGGAAAGAAAGATCTCGGGCACTTTCACAGGCGGAAAAAAAGGCATAAGGCAAAGAGGCATAAGGTATAAAACTGATATCTCATATTTAATATCTATTGCCACC
The DNA here is from genome assembly GCA_046482735.1 of Bacteroidales bacterium. Lineage (GTDB taxonomy): Bacteria > Bacteroidota > Bacteroidia > Bacteroidales > UBA1715 > JAQICB01. The sequence continues at coordinate 10,928 of JAWOEL010000037.1, forward strand.
ACAGACGTGTTCCGTCTTGGCGAATTCCGCAGACTCGCACAGATTTTTTCACCACACGGTGTCCGATTTTTAACGGAAAGACCACAAAGAAACACAGAGTGTTCATGAATGTTTTTCCATTAATTTTCGCAAAGCAACAACACCGAAGGTGTTATATTTTCATAACCGGAGGTCTGTGACCTACGGAATAGAAACGAGTAGAATATCTGCCTGAAAGGCAGGACTCTGCTACTCTTTTAAAAAATACCGCTCATCAATATCAATACCATTTTCAAGCAAAAGCTGACGATATTCCTCTTCAAACGATATCGTTTTATGGTGCTCTTTTTGATTCATTATATACTTAACAATAATTTCTTTCTCATTATAATTATAGGTAAAACCGGCATAACTCACAGCCCAACCTTGAAAATCCGGAAAGTTTCTATTTGCAGACAACCATTTGCTTGAATATTCTTTTAATTCCTTCATAAAATTTGCAATAGAATATGTTGGATGAATATCTACTAACAAATGAATATGGTTAGAAGTGCCTCCTATACGATATAATTTACTTTTTTTGTTTATAACAATACCCATGATATAGGCATATAATTCTTTTTCATATTGCTCAACAATAGTTTTTCTACTGTTCTTTGTTCGAAATATGATATGATATAAAAACCGTGTGTAACTCATTGAAAATAAATATTATCCTGCCTTTCAGGCAGTTGGTGGTTATGCGACTGATTCTCCGCAGGTCGTTGACTCTGCGGTTATTATTATCTGACTTTTCAAGTCAAATTTATAAAAAAACACACAATGTACAGCAATTTTTTTGCTTTTATTATCCACGTCATCTTGAATGGACGTGTCCGTTTACTAACGGAGCGAAGCGGAATGAAAGATCTCGTGCACTTGCACTGTAGGTTATTTTGTTTTTTTTGGTTCGTGTTTCATTGCCTGAGATTACCACACTCCACTTCGTTGCGTTCGTAATGACATGGGTAATGGACTGGCAGTTCTTCGAATAAATTGTTTTAATTTCTGCAACTATTTTTCATATCTAATATCTCATATCTATAAATTTATATCCCGCATTAACAATTCATAATTAATCATTCATTCGAAGCACGTCATTTTGAATGGACGTGAGATGTGTACCGACAGTTCTTTGTGCTATATCTTATATCTCACACCTAATATCTATCAACCATTAGTTAGTGCTTTTTCAATTTTTTTGATTTCATCATCTGTAAATGGGGTAGACGAAAGTGCATTAAGGTTTGTGCGTAATTGTTTTTGAGAACTTGCACCAATTAAAACAGATGTTACCCCTTGATGCCAAATCCAGGCAATAGCCATTTCGGCAAGACTTTGCGAACGTGATTGAGCAATGCTGTTGAGTTCTTTAATAGTATTCACCGTTTTGTCGTTTATCTCATCTTTTGACAAAAAGCCGTGCGATTTTGCTGCTCGTGAATCTTCCGGAATGCCTTTAATGTATTTGTCGGTTAACAATCCTTGGGCAAGAGGAGAGAAGGCAATTGAACCAATGCCGTTTTTCTCTAATCTTTGCAAGAGCTTATCTTTTTCAGGTTCACGGTGAAACATGCTGTATTTAAACTGATGGATTAAGCATGGAACACCTCTTTGTGAGAGTAAATCAACTGCTTGTTGGGTTTGCTTAGAGTTATAATTCGAAAGTCCAATGTACAATGCTTTTCCTTGTTTGTAGATTAATTCAAGTGCATCCATTGTCTCTTCCATTGGTGTCTGCGGGTCAAATCGGTGATGATAAAATATATCAACATACTCAAGATTAAGCCGTTTAAGACTCTGATGTAAACTGGAAAACAGATATTTTTTTGAACCGCCGTCGCCATACGGACCTTCCCACATACCAAATCCGGCTTTTGTCGAGATTATAAGCTCATCGCGATAGCCTGCTAATTCATTTGCAAGTACTTTTCCGAGTGTTTCTTCGGCAGAACCGGCAGGAGGACCATAATTGTTTGCAAGATCAAAATGCGTAATGCCATTATCAAATGCATCTGTCAGTATGTTTTTTGCATTTTCGTGCACATCAACACCACCGAAGTTGTGCCAAAGTCCTAATGATAGTTTGGGTAATTGTAAACCACTGTTTCCGCAGAATGAGTACTGCATAGATTCGTATCGTTTAGTTGAAGCTACATGTTTCATATTGATTTTCTTTTGTATTGATTAGTAATTATTTGGATTATATTATGTTAGGTTACACTTCTTCAAGTTCAAGTAGAAGACCATTGCAGGCATCTTCGAGTAAATCAAGCACATATTCAAATCCCTCAAAACCACCGTAATAAGGGTCGGGGATTTCTGTTTCTTTAAATAATGTGCAATAGTCTGTCATTTTAGAAATTTTAGCTAATTTTTCATCAACAATCGTCATACTTCGAAGATTTCGAATATTATTATTATCCATACCGATAATCATATCGTAATATTCAAAATCAGCCACCGGTTCAACTGGTCGTGAGCGGGTGGTAATAAAGTATCCGCGTTTTTCTGCATGCTTTCTCATACGTGCATCAGCCATTTCTCCTTCGTGTACAGATAAAATACCGGCAGAGTCTATTTCATATTTTTCCGAAATACCTTTTTTATCGATCATGTGTTGAAAAATAGTATGTGCAGAAGGAGAGCGACATATATTTCCGAGACAGACAAATAATATTTTCGTTTTTTTTACCGGTAATTTGCTCATAGTTTTTTGTATATTAATAGTTTGCGAATAAAATTTAAAGCAGAAATGCTTGTGCGTGTAATAACTCGCTCTCTGTTATTACCAAAATTAAAAGTAAAAGAATATGTATTAATACTGTCAGCAATGCCAATCCATACAGTTCCTACCGGCTTTTGTTCTGTTCCGCCGGTCGGACCCGCAATTCCGGAAGTGGATATTGCATAAGTTGTATTGAATTTTTTACGACATTCCTGTGCCATAATTTCAACAACTTCTTTACTGACGGCACCATGTGAAGTAATTGTTGATTCGGGAACGTGTAATTCATTAATTTTTATTGAATTATCATATGTTACAATACTCCCTTTAAAATAGTGAGAACTGCCGGGAATAAGAGTGAGTATGTGGGCAATATTTCCTCCCGTACAACTCTCTGCTGTGGAAATTGTCGCATTATTATCATGTAACATATTCCCGACAATCTCTTCCATTGTTTGCAGACCATAGCCAAAAACATGTTCGTTAACATAAGGTTTTAAATCGCTTATTGCCTGAGAAATCTGTTGTTGTGCCTGTTCGTGAGAATCTGTTACGCATGTGAGACGTAACTTTATTTGTCCGGGTGAGGGCAGGTATGCTAATTTTATTTCATCCGGTAAAGAATCTTCCCAGGGAGCAATTATTTCAGCTAATTTTGCTTCGGCAATCCCGCTTAATAATACATGTTCATGAACAATAACAGGTAAAGAATATTCCTTTTGTAATCGCGGAATAACAGTATCAGTCATCATGTCTTTCATTTCATGTGGCACTCCCGGAAGTGATATAACAATAGTGTTTTTATGGATAAACCACATTCCTGAAGCTGTGCCGCTATAATTTGGTATAAAATCGGCCTTTTCCGGAAAAAGTGCCTGATCCTTATTGAGTTGATTCATTTCTCCGCCAAGCGAAGATACGAATTTTTCGATATTTTTAAGGGCTTCGCTGTGTGTGGACAGGGGAGAATCGAATAGTTTACCCAGAACTAATTTGGTAATATCATCATTTGTCGGACCGAGTCCACCGGTTACAATAACCACATCATTTTCTGAATAGGCTTGGGTTACTGATTGTGTAATTGCCTTTTCGGTATCGGAAATTGTGGTTACGCGGTTAATATAAAAACCGAGTAAAGATAATTGTTCACCAATCCATGCCGCATTGGTGTTTATTGTTCGCCCAATGAGTAATTCATCTCCAATTGATATGATTTCAACGTTCATATTATTATTTTTTTCAAAATGGCGTAAATATACAAAATTGTTACGAGCTGCTATATGTTTTTTGAAATTTCAACTGAAAACTTTTTAATCAATACATACGTGAGATGTATATATATATTTGTGTAATGTGCAATATGAAATAGTATGAGATATTAAAGTGATATTTTTCATTGTTTTGTTTGTCTTATAGGTATAATTATTGTTATTTAGTAAACCAACAAACACAAGTAACCTCAATATTTATAAATAAATAATTATATACTATGAAAAAATTATCTACCGAAGAGTTATGTAAACATATTGAAAAAAAAGATGCTACACTAATTGATATTCGTCCGGTTGATGCGTATAATGGATGGCGGTTGAATACTGAAAAACGGGGCGGACATATACAAGGTGCAAAGTCTTTGCCTGCTCAATGGACTACATATATTGATTGGATAGAAATGGTTCATCATAAAAATATTAAACCAGAAGATTTATTGATATTGTATGGATATTCAGTGCAGGAGGCTGAAGAGGTTGCTGAGTTTTTTCTTCGATCCGGATTTACGAATATACGTATATATCCGTATTTTACTGAGGAGTGGAGTGTGAATCCGGAATTGCCTGTGGATACATTAGCACGATTTGATAAACTTGTGTCTGCTGAATGGGTTCATCAACTGATAACCGGTGACAAACCGGATCATTTTCATAATGACTCATATATTGTTGTTCACACACATTATCGAAACCGGGATGCGTATTTGAGCGGACATATTCCCGGTGCAATAGATATGGATACATTAGCTTTAGAATCGCCCGAAACCTGGAACAGGCGTTCCCCCGAAGAGTTGAAAAAGGCTTTGGAAAAACATGGAATACATTCAGACACAACTGTGGTTCTGTATGGAAAATTTATGTTTCCCGATAATGATGATGAATTTCCGGGAAGTGCTGCCGGAGATATCGGTGCTATTCGGAATGCATTAATTATGATGTATGCCGGAGTAAAAGATGTACGTGTATTAAATGGTGGTTTTCAATCATGGCAAGATGCCGGATTTCAGATAGATACTCAGGATGTGGAAAAGAAACAGGTACCTGATTTTGGTGTAGAAATCCCTCAACATCCGGAATTAATTGTAGATATTCCGGAAGCAAAACACATGCTACAAGCACAAGATGCCGAGTTGGTCTGTGTCCGGAGTTATCCTGAATATATTGGTGAAGTAAGCGGGTATAATTATATTGAGGCTAAAGGACGCATTCCCGGAGCAGTATTTGCCGATTGTGGGAGCGATGCGTATCATATGGAAAACTATCGCAATTTTGACCATACAATTCGTGAGTTTCATGAAACGGAACACATCTGGAAAGATGTGGGTATTACTCCGGATAAACATTTGGCGTTTTATTGTGGAACAGGATGGCGGGGGAGTGAAGCCTGGTTCAATGCGTGGTTAATGGGATGGCCACGTGTTTCCGTTTTTGACGGTGGGTGGTTTGAATGGAGCAATGACCCTACAAACCCTTTTGAAACAGGTATACCGAAGAATAAAAATAATTTCTGATATTTATTTTAAATACAAAACATATGACTCATTACGATGCTATTATTATTGGCTCAGGACAGGCTGGTACACCTTTGGTTTTTTCGTATGCTTCGCATAAAAAGAAGGTTGCCTTTATAGAAAAAAAACATTTTGGCGGAACTTGTCTTAATGTTGGTTGCACACCAAGTAAAAACTATGTGGCAAGTGCGAAACGCATGTACGATGTGCAATATGCCGGGAAACTTGGTATAGATGTGCCGAAAGGAGCAAAGGCTAATCTTTCAAAGATAAAACAACGTAAAGATAAACCGATTACATTATCGCACGAAAAGATGAGTTCTTCTATAGATAAAAATGAATATATTGATTTTTTTAATGGTGAAGCTCATTTTGTTGATGATAAAATTGTTGAAGTGAATAACAAAAAACTTACTGCAGATAAAATTTTTATTAATGTAGGTGCCAGAGCGAGAATACCAGATGATTTTGAACACATAGATTATTTGACAAATGAGGAGATATTCGAACTCACCGAAATACCGGAACATCTTATTATTGTCGGGGGAAGTTATATCGGTCTCGAATTTAGTCAGATGTTTAGACGTTTTGGCAGCAAAGTAACCGTTGTGGAACAGAACAGTCGTTTGTTAGCTCAGGAGGATGAAGATATTTCTGATGCTATAAAAGAGATTCTCGAAGATGAGGGGATTGAGTTTCGTACAGATGCTACCTGTATTGGGGCAACACAACAAGCAGATAATCGTGTGAAGGTGTTTTTTGATTGTGATGCGAAAAATGAAGAAATTATTGGAACACATGTGTTACTTGCTGCCGGACGCATACCTAATACCGATTTGCTTAATTTGAATGCAACTGGAATTTCAACTGATAAAAAAGGCTACATTCAGGTTGATGACAGACTGCAAACAAATATCGAAGGAGTATATGCTCTCGGTGATTGTAATGGTAAAGGTGCTTTTACTCATACTTCATATAATGATTTTGAAATTGTTTCTGATTACCTGTTCGGTGATGGAACCAGAAAAGTTTCTGATCGAATATTTACCTATGCATTATTTATTGATCCGCCACTTGGCAGAGCCGGAATGAATGTGGCGGAAGCTAAAAAGACTTATAAAAACGTAAAGGTTGCTGAATATTCTATGTCTAACGTTACACGTGCAATGGAAAAATCAGCAAAAAAAGGATTTATGAGAATAATTATCAATGGTGATACAGACAGAATTATCGGAGCTTCTATTTTTGGGATTGACGGTAACGAAATAATTTCCGGTATTTTAAATATTATGTATGCAGACAAACCATATACCGTAATTCGAGATTCCGTGCAAATAGATCCGACTGTTGCAGAATTTATACCAACAATGTTAGAAAACTTAAAAGATGCCTCATATGAATTATAACGAAAATATTGATATTTCTGTTGAGCAAATAGCTATTACAAGTTGTCTGCAAAAACTTGAAATGTCAGCAGTGCGAAATGAAATATTTAATGGATTATCCGCACCTCAAAAACATATTTCAAGTAAATATTTTTATGATACCACAGGTTCTCTATTGTTTGAGAAAATTACACAGTTACCCGAATATTATCCGACTCGTACAGAAAAGGAGATATTACAAAACCTTGACACGAGCTTTTTACACAACTTTGAACATCTTAATATTCTGGAACTTGGCAGCGGTGATCATACAAAAATATCATTATTGCTTAAGCGTATTCCACCGCATTTTTTTAATACATTAACCTATTATCCTATTGATATTAGTGAATCTGCAATACAAACTGCATCCGAAAAATTGCTGAATATGTATAAAAATATTCGTATTCAAGGATATGTAGCCGACTTTATTCATCAGTTAGATATTATTCCACATGAAAAAAACCGCTTGTTTTGTTTTCTGGGAAGTACTATTGGTAATTTTACTATTGACCAGCGTTTAGAATTTCTTTCTAAAATTAATAAGATTGTAGAATACGATGATTTTTTTCTTCTCGGTATTGATACAATAAAAGAACGTTCGATTCTCGAAGCAGCTTATAATGATACACAGGGCTTAACAGAAGCTTTTAACCTTAATGTTTTAAATGTTATTAATAATGTATGTCAGACAAATTTTAATACACAAGATTTTAAACATATAGCTTTTTTTAATGAGGACAAAAACAGAATAGAAATGCATCTTGAGGCTCGAAAAAATATTGTTGCACGGAGTAAACTTTTTCCTGATGAAATTACTGTTCGTAAAGGTGAACGTATTCATACTGAAAACTCACATAAATTTAATGATGATATGATTTCACATATGACCACATCAACAGGATTTAATGTGATTAAATCATTTTGTGACAAACAAGAAAAATTTAAATTATTACTACTTCAAAAAGCCCGTTCATAAAAGAAGTATCAAAGTCGCAGTTTCATGGTATTATCTGTTTATATTTTAACAACACATTTGTTTTCCTGTTTCTTGTAAAAAAACTACATTTGTGTGCAAATACATAAATAGCATGGAACAAAAACACAAACAAGAAGCTTTGGATGCATTTGCACGTCTTCTTGATATTATGGATGAACTCAGAGCAAAATGTCCTTGGGATAAAAAACAAACATTCGAAACACTTCGCAATCAAACAATAGAGGAGGTGTATGAACTTGCTGATGCAATTTTGGAAAATGATACCGATGAAATGAAAAAAGAACTCGGAGACGTGTTGCTTCATGTTGTGTTTTATGCAAAAATTGGTTCCGAACAAGATGCGTTTACCATAACACATGTTATAGATTCTTTGTGTGAGAAATTAATATATCGTCATCCTCATGTTTTTGGAGAAGAGAATCTTGAAAATCAACAGCAAGTAAAAGAACGCTGGGAACAATTGAAGCAAAAAGAAAAAGGACGGAAAAAAGGTGTGTTGTCGGGAGTGCCGGAATCTTTACCGGCAATGATAAAAGCTGCAAGAATGCAATCCAAAGCCCGTGCAGTAGGATTTGACTGGGACAACAAAGAGGATGTCTGGGACAAAGTATCGGAAGAATTACAGGAATTGAAAGTAGAATTGTTTGAAACCCACAACAAAGAAGATATGGAAGCTGAATTCGGCGATGTGTTGTTTTCTATTATTAATGCAGCTCGCTTATATGGCATAGATCCGGAAACAGCTTTGGAAAAAACAAATAAAAAATTCCGTCACAGATTTAATTACCTGGAGTCAGAAACAATAGAAAAGGGATTTGATCTACAAAATCTTACGGTTGAGCAAATGGATGTGTACTGGAATGAAGCAAAGAAAAAAGGTATGTAATGACATGTGTGTTATGAAAGTTTGCTTTTTACATATATGTAATCACTAATTATAACAAACTAAAAAACAAAATATTATGAGTGTATCACAACAAGTTGCTAAAGATTTAATGGCAGCAATGAAAAATAAAGAAAAAGGAAAATTAGAAGCATTACGTGCTCTTAAAACAGCATTCACTTTGGCCAAAACAAGCAGCACAAGTGAACTTTCAGATGATGAGGAGTTGAAAATAGTGCAAAAGTTGGTCAAGCAACGCAAAGACTCTGCACAAGAATATTCTGCACAAAACAGACCGGAATTAGCAGATGTTGAATTGCAAGAAGCAGAGATAATTTCACAGTATTTGCCACAACAATTGTCTGAAGAGGAAATAGCAACTGTTGTAGATACAGCTATTTCCGATACCGGAGCAGAAGGCATGAAAGACATGGGAAAAGTAATGGGTATAGTTACAAAACAATTAGCAGGAAAAGCAGACGGAAAACTGATTTCCGAAATTGTAAAAAAACACTTGGGGAATTAATTATTAATTGAATTAATTATTAATTGTCAATTATCAATTGTTAAAGACTCTGTGTTTCTCTCCGTCAAAGATCGGACACAGTGCTTAATGAATCGGTGCACACAAACCTGTCAGCGTCCGCAGGTCCTAGTTATTTCGGGATGCGGAAGATTTCTCTGGGAAAAGGAGAAGATGGATATACGCGCCTGTTTCTGAACAATGAGCCGCTCTTTCAGTTAGGTCCCCTTGATCAGGGCTGGTGGCCCGATGGGTTGTATACTGCTGCTACCGATGAGGCTTTGAGATATGATGTCAA
>JAWOEL010000060.1:0-49371 GCA_046482735.1 Bacteroidales bacterium
CTTTGAAATAATAGCAACACCGGAAAAACCCACTGTTGCAGATAGATATATGTGTGAGGGAGATGAAGATAAAGTGCCAACACTACAATCAGACGCACCAAACACCCAGTGGCATGATACCGAAATGATATTATTAGACACAGACTATAATTATAAACCGGCATACGATAATTTACAGGTAGGAGAAAACATTTTTAATACCCGCACAGTAAAAAAAGAATGTTATAGTGATGTAGTTGAAGTATCCCTGCATATGATAGAGAAACCGAATTTTACAATCGGGGATGATATGAAGCACTGTGTTTATGAATCAGTTAATCAAATTACAGCAATAGATATGTCTGAAGGGTATAGACCGGAAGAAGATAATATTCGTTGGTGGATTAATAATAAGCTATATTCTGAAAATGCAAAATCAATTACCCCTTCTGATAAGGTTGTGATGCTTGATGAGACAAGTGATGATTCGATTACGTATAAAATAAAAGCTGTATATGAATATAAAACACCAGCATCACATCTTACCTGTTCAAGTGATCCTGATACAATAAATTACACATTATATCCACGACCATTGCCGCCATATGTAAAGCAAAAGGATCCTATTTGTGAAGTTGATGCGATACCTTCATTACACGCAGTAGGAAGTGAGAATATGAAATGGATGAGTCATGATTCGTATCCGGAAGTGTTTTATGGCCAAACATATAAATTTGATTTATCGCAGGAATTAGATACAGGAGTGTATGTTTTTGACATAGTTGACTATAAAACATATACAGATGGAGTAACGTGTGAAAGTGATACAACAAGTGTCTCTCAAAAAATCGCATCAACACCAGAACCTGAGATACAAGGACGTAAGCTTATGTGTATTGATGAATTTCAAGAAATGTATGTAACAGATTATCATGAAGGAAGTTCGTATGATTGGACAGTAACAGGTAATAACCCTGTATATCGGTTAGATGATGTAAGTGAAAATGTTACATATGTTGATTGGTTAGAAGTTGGATTTGATACGTTGTCGGTAGTAGAAATCAGTGAGGATAATTGTGTTGGGTACGATACAATGCTGGTGAAAATTGCAACATATCCGACACCATCATTTGATTGGTCTTTACCAGGAGCAAGTAATACTGTATTGTTTGAAAATAATACTATACAAGATTCCGTAACAGAAAAAACAATTGATGGAAAAACAGTTAGTGAGGACGTTCCGTATGATTTATATTGGGTGTTTGATGATAATCGTCGAAATCCAGAGCCAGACACATTACATGTTTCATATGAAGATGTAAATGAGCCTATTGAATTAGGAGGATTTTTGTATGGAGATTCAGATATTTCATTATTAGCTGTTAACACATATGGTTGTAAAAACACATATAATGAAACAATTTTTGTTGATATAGCTGCAAATTTGTTTGTGCCAAATGCTTTTGCACCAATGAATCCCGCATTAGGAGTACGATATTTTCAGCCAAAAGGTTTTGCCATTCATACAATGGAAGTATGGGTTTTTGACAGATGGGGCAATTTGGTATGGTACTCCAATGAAGTTGATGACAAAGGAAATTTTGTGGGTAAATGGGATGGACATTATAATGGAAAAATTCTTAAATCAGATACATATATATGGAAAATAGAAGCAGTGTTTGATGATGGACAAAAATGGAAAGGCATACCAAATAAAAGAGGTGGTTATAATAAATATGGTTCCGTAATTTTATTACGGTAAAATAAAAAGTATATAATATAAGCACTAATAGTAATACAAAAAGAGGCTGTAAATAAAAAATACAGTCTTTTTTTTGTATTAAATTTCAGAAAATAAAAAAATTATGAGTTTTTTTGGTAGAATAATTTTGAAATAAAAAAAATTGTATACCTTTGCAACCCATTTTTGATGAATAGAATATAAAATGATATAAGTTATAAAGTTATGCCTACAATTCAACAATTAGTTAGAAAAGGAAGAAAAGAAATTGTGGAGAAACGAAAGTCTCCGGCTTTAGATGCCTGTCCACAAAGGAGAGGTGTTTGTGTAAGAGTATATACAACAACGCCTAAAAAGCCAAATTCGGCAATGCGTAAAGTTGCACGTGTACGCTTAACAAATGGTAAAGAAATAAATGCATATATACCGGGAGAAGGGCATAAATTGCAAGAGCACTCTATAGTTTTGGTGCGTGGAGGACGAGTGAAAGATTTACCAGGTGTGAGATATCACTTAGTACGTGGAGCTCTTGATTCTTCAGGAGTAGAAGGAAGATTGCAAGGACGGTCAAAATACGGTGCAAAAAAACCGAAAAAGTAGTAATTAATTGATTTAAATAATTTTACTCAATGAGAAAAAATAAACCAAAAAAACGAGTTATTTTACCAGATCCAAAATTCAACGATGTGGAAGTGACTAAGTTTGTTAATAACTTGATGCTTGATGGTAAAAAGAATGGTTCATATGAAATTTTTTATGGAGCATTACACATAATAGAAGAGAAAAAAGTGAGTGAAGAATTAGCACCACTGGAGGTTTGGAGAAAAGGTTTAGAAAATGTTACACCTTTGGTTGAAGTACGTAGTAGACGTGTTGGTGGAGCAACTTTTCAAATACCTTCAGAAATACGACCTTCACGTAGAAAATCTATAGGAACCAAAAATTTAATAAATTTTGCACGTAAGCGTTCTGGTCATTCAATGAAAGAGCGTTTAGCTGCAGAAATTATTGCTGCATTTAATGAAGAAGGTGGGGCATTCAAAAGAAAAGAAGATACACATAGAATGGCAGAAGCAAACAAAGCATTTTCTCATTTTAGATTCTAAACAATAATATAATGGCAAAAAAACACGATTTAAAGTATACTAGAAATATTGGAATAGCTGCACATATTGATGCAGGTAAAACTACAACTACAGAAAGAATATTGTATTATGCTGGTGTAAATCATAAATTAGGAGAAGTGCATGATGGTGCTGCTACAATGGATTGGATGTCTCAAGAACAAGAACGGGGAATTACAATTACTTCAGCAGCAACAACATGTTATTGGAAATATAAAGAACAAGATTATAAAGTAAATATAATTGATACACCAGGGCACGTAGATTTTACTGTAGAAGTAAATAGATCATTACGTATATTAGATGGCTTAGTTTTCTTGTTTTCTGCAGTAGATGGAGTAGAACCACAATCTGAAACCAACTGGAGATTAGCTGATGGATATAATGTTACAAGATTAGGTTTTGTAAATAAAATGGATCGTCAGGGAGCTGATTTTTTAAATGTTGTGAAGCAGGTTCGTGAAATGTTAGGTGGAAACGCTATTCCATTACAGATACCAATAGGTGAAGAAAACACCTTTGAAGGAGTTGTGGATTTAGTATCAAACATTGCAATGGTATGGAATGATGATGATATGGGGATGACATTTGAAGAAGTTCCCGTACCTGAAGAATTAAAAGATACAGTAGCAGAGTGGAGAGAGAAATTATTAGAATCAATTGCCGAATTTGATGATTCGTTAATGGAGAAATATTTTGATGACCCGGACTCTATATCTCAGGATGAAATTATCGCAGCTTTACGCCAAGCGTGTTTATCAAATTCAATTATTCCAATGCTTTGTGGTTCTTCTTTTAAAAATAAAGGAGTACAAACAATGCTTAATTATGTGATTGAGTTGTTGCCAAGCCCTATTGATAAAGAAGGTGTGAAAGGTATAAATCCTAAAACAGGAGAAGAAGTTGTAAGACAACCTAAAGCATCAGAACCTTTCAGTGCATTAGCCTTTAAAATTGCAACAGATCCATTTGTTGGAAGATTATGCTATTTTAGAGCATATTCAGGTCGCTTAGAAGCCGGATCATACGTATATAATACACGTAGTGATTCAAAAGAACGTATTTCGCGTATTTATCAAATGCATGCAAATAAGCAAAACCCACTTGAGTTTGTTGAAGGTGGAGATATTGCTGCGGCAGTTGGTTTTAAAGATATTAAAACCGGTGATACCTTATGTGATGAAAAACATCCAATTGTATTGGAATCAATGATATTTCCAGAACCGGTAATTGGTCTGGCAATTGAACCAAAAACTAAAGCAGATGTTGACAAGTTAAGTAATGCGTTGGTTAAATTAGCAGAAGAGGATCCAACATTTAGTGTAAAAACTGATCATGATTCCGGACAAACTGTTATAAGTGGTATGGGTGAGCTTCACTTGGATATAATTTTAGACAGATTGAAACGTGAGTTTAAAGTTGAATGTTCTCAAGGTGCTCCTCAGGTTAATTATAAAGAATGTATAACTCAAGAAGTAGAACATAGAGAAGTATTCAAAAAACAATCAGGTGGTCGTGGAAAATTTGCTGATATAGCAGTTAAAGTTGGTCCCGCTGATGAAGGTGAAACAGGTCTTCAATTTGAAGATTATATTAAAGGTGGAAATATACCAAAAGAATTTATACCATCGGTAGAAAAAGGATTTAAAACCGCTATGGAAAATGGTGTAATGGCAGGATACACTGTTGAATCACTCAAAGTTCAATTAATGGATGGTGCGTATCATGATGTTGACTCTGATCAATTATCATTTGAAATTTGTGCTAAACAAGCATTTAAAGAAGCAAGTAAAAAAGCATCACCAAAATTATTAGAACCTGTAATGAAAATTGAGGTTGTAACACCTGAAGAACACATGGGTGACGTAGTTGGTGATTTAAACAAACGACGAGGACAAATACGAGGTATGGATTCTCGAAACAATGCGAGTGTTGTGAAAGCCTATGTGCCTTTGTCAGAAATGTTTGGGTATGTTACAGATTTACGAACAATAACATCCGGACGAGCAACGTCAACTATGGAATTTGATCATTATGAACAAGTTCCTGCAAATATTGCAGAAACAATAATTTCAAGTAATAAATAAATATATATAATAAGGCATGAGTCAAAAAATCAGAATCAAATTGAAATCTTACGATCATAATCTTGTAGATAAATCTGCGGAAAAGATTGTGAAAACCGTTAAAACAACCGGTGCCGTTGTAAGTGGGCCGATTCCGCTGCCAACTCATAAGAGAATTTTTACTGTTTTACGTTCAACACACGTAAACAAAAAAGCTCGAGAACAGTTTCAATTAGCATCTCACAAACGGTTATTGGATATTTATAGTAGTACATCCAAAACTGTTGATGCTTTAATGAAATTAGAGTTGCCAAGTGGAGTTGAAGTAGAAATAAAAGTGTAATTATTTAAAAACTGTAAAAATGCTCGGTTTAATAGGAAAAAAAGTTGGGATGACTTCCATTTTCGATGATGGAGGAAAAAATATAGCATGTACTGTTATTGAAACAGGACCATGTGTAGTTACCCACGTAAAAACGGAAGAAACTGATGGATATTCATCTGTTCAGTTGTCTTATGATGATAAAAAAGAAAAAAACACGTCACGTGCAGAGTTAGGTCATTTCAAAAAAGCTAAAAGTACACCGAAACGTAAAGTAATTGAGTTTAGAGATTTTGAAAAAGAAACTTCTCTTGGCGAAACTATTACAGTATCGGATATTGTTTCTGAAGGTCAATGGATTGATATAACTGGAACATCTAAAGGTAAAGGTTTTCAAGGTGTTGTTAAAAGACATGGTTTTGGCGGTGTCGGAGAAAGCACACACGGTCAACATAACAGATTGAGAGCTCCCGGAGCTATTGGTGCTTGTTCAACACCTTCACGTGTGTTTAAAGGCATGAGAATGGCCGGACAAATGGGAGGTGACAGAGTAATGGTAGAAAATCTTGAAGTAGTCAAAGTATTACCCGAAAAGAATGTAATTGTAGTTAAGGGATGTGTTCCCGGTGCAAAAGGTGGATATTTAATAATAACGAAGTAATGGAATTAATTGTTAAAGATATAAAAGGAAAAGATACCGAAAAGAAAGTAACATTAGATGATTTGATTTTCGGAATTGAACCCAATGAACATGCTGTTTACCTTGATGTAAAGACTATTTTAGCTCATAAAAGACAAGGAACGCATAGTTCAAAAGAACGAAATAGCATTAGTGGAAGTACTGCAAAGATTAAACGACAAAAAGGTACTGGTGGTGCTCGTGCAGGTAGTTTGAAAAATCCATTATTTAGAGGTGGTGGTAGAGTATTTGGTCCACAACCACGTAATTACGATTTGAAAGTAAATAAAAAATTAAAACTTTTAGCACGTAAATCTGTCTTATCAGATAAAGCAAAAAACAATAAAATCGTAGTCTTGCAAGACTTTGATTTTGAGGAACCTAAAACAAAAAAACTTGTAGATTTGAAAGAAAATTTACAAATTAGTAATAAAAAAGTTGTTTTAGTTTTATCAAATACAAATAAAAATGTATATTTGTCCTCTCGAAATTTACAGAACTTTCAGGTAGTAAAAGCCTCTGATATAAACACATATGATTTGATGAAGGCTGGAGTTTTAGTGTTGGTTGAGAGTTCGATAAGTGAAATTGAACGAATTTTAAAAAAATAGTGTGAGATGAATATACTAGAAAAACCACTTATAACAGAAAAAATGTCTGGCATAACAGAAAAATTAAACCAATATGGTTTTATTGTGTCGACAGGAGCTGATAAGGAACAGATAAAAGAAGCTGTTGAGAAAAAATATGATGTTACTGTAGTGTCTGTTAATACTATCAGATATGCAGGTAAAAGAAAATCTCGATATACAAAAAGTGGTATGATATCTGGAAAATCAAAATCTTTCAAAAAAGCAATTGTTACATTGAAAGACGGTGATCAAATAGACTTTTATAGTAATATATAGTTGATATGACAGTAAAAAAATTAAAACCAACGACCCCGGGTCAAAGACATAAAATTGTTGCAGTTAATACAGGTATTAGTAAAATAAAACCTGAAAAATCATTACTGCAAACAATTCATAAAACTGGCGGTAGAAATAATACTGGTAAGATGACAATGCGCCATATAGGCGGTGGTCATAAACAAAAATATCGTATTATCGATTTTAAACGAAATAAAGATAATATACCTGCAGAGGTCGTATCTATAGAATATGATCCAAACAGAAATGCGTATATTTCTTTAGTTAAATATGAAGATGGTGAAAAACGATATATTATTGCACCTCATGGTATTGAAATCGGACAGCAAGTTATGTCCGGAACCAATGCAGAACCAGAATTAGGTTCAGCTTTGTTTTTAAAAGATATACCCCTAGGTACCATTATTCATAATATAGAATTACAACCTGGTAAAGGTGCTCAATTGGCTCGTAGTGCCGGAACATATGCACAATTATCATCTCGAGACGGAAAGTATGCAATAGTTAAATTGCCATCAGGAGAAACACGAATGGTATTGACAACCTGTAAAGCAACTGTTGGTACAGTGTCAAATTCTGATTATGCTCTTTTACGTTCTGGTAAAGCAGGACGGAGTCGATGGTTGGGCAGACGACCACGAGTTCGTGGAGTTGTAATGAATCCTGTTGATCATCCTATGGGTGGTGGTGAAGGACGTGCGTCAGGAGGACATCCGCGTTCACGTAAAGGTTTACCGGCAAAAGGATATCAAACAAGGAACAGAAAGAAATTTTCAAGTTCTTTAATAATTGAAAAAAGAAAAAAATAATTTAATTATAGTATACAGGCATGAGTAGATCACTAAAAAAAGGACCTTTTATAGATTTTAATTTAGAAAGAAAAATTCTAAAATTAAAAGATAGTTCGAAAAAAAGTGTTGTAAAAACATGGGCTCGTTCAAGTATGATTTCACCGGATTTTGTAGGTAATACAATAGCAGTACATAATGGTAATAAGTTTATACCTGTGTATATAACAGAAAATATGGTTGGTCATAAATTAGGTGAATTTGCACCAACTCGTACGTTTAGAGGTCATATTGGTAAAAAGAATAAGAAGAAATAATATCCATAGATTATGAGTAACAGAAAAAAAACCAAGGCTCAAGAGATAAGTGAGATTAATAAAACAAAAGCTTTTGCTATATTACGTAATTGTCCAACTTCTCCACGTAAAATGCGTTTAGTAGCAGATATGATACGAGGTATGGAAGTTAATCATGCACTTGATGTTTTGAAATATTCTCCAAAAGAGGCTACCCGAAAGATTGAAAAATTAGTGTTGAGTGCTGTAAACAACTGGCAACAAAAAAACGAGAATGAAAGATTAGAGGATAATCGGTTATATATAAAAGAAATTTTTGTTAACGAAGGAACAATGTTAAAACGTATTCAGCCGGCTCCCCAAGGACGTGCTCATAGAATACGTAAACGTTCAAATCACGTTACAGTTGTTGTAGATTCATTAAAAGTAGAAACAGAAGCTTAAAATATAATTCATGGGACAAAAAGTAAATCCAATAGGTAATCGTTTAGGCATCGTTAAAGGTTGGGATTCTAACTGGTATGGTGGAAGAGATTATGTTGAAAAATTACATGAAGATTATAAAATACGTCGTTATTTATATGCGAGATTATCAAAAGCAAGTATTTCAAAAATAATAATAGAACGCACATTAAAATTAGTAACTATTACTATAAATACTGCGCGACCTGGTATTATTATAGGAAAAGGTGGACAAGAAGTTGATAAGCTTAAAGAGGAGTTGAAGAAAATTTCTCAAAAAGAAGTTCAAATAAATATTTTTGAAATTAAACGACCTGAATTAGATGCTATAATTGTAGCAGACAATATTGCTCGCCAATTAGAGGGAAGAGTTGCATATAGAAGAGCTGTTAAAATGTCTATAGCTTCTGCGATGAGAATGGGAGCACAAGGTATAAAGATTCAGATTTCCGGACGTTTAAATGGTGCTGAAATGGCACGATCAGAGATGTATAAAGAAGGCAGAATTCCATTGCATACATTTCGGGCTGATATTGATTATGCTTCTGTTGCTGCACAAACTACTTATGGTAAATTAGGAATAAAAGTTTGGATTTTTAAAGGTGAATTGTATGGGAAAGTTGATTTATCTCCAAATAGCCATATTGGAAATCCCGCAAAAAAAGGAATAAGAAAACGCAAAAAATAAAATACTAATTTTATAATTATACTGCAATGTTACAACCCAAAAAGACAAAATATAGGAAGCAGCAAAAAGGAAAAATGAAAGGTAATGCTAATCGTGGTAATCAATTAGCTTATGGATCATTTGGCATAAAATCTTTGGATGAATGTTGGATAACTTCACGTCAAATAGAAGCTGCACGTATTGCTGTAACTCGTTATATGAAACGTGAAGGTCAAATATGGATACGAATATTTCCAGATAAACCTGTAACATCAAAACCTGCAGAGGTTCGTATGGGTAAAGGTAAAGGTGCTCTTTCTCATTGGGTGGCTAGAGTTTCACCAGGACGTATGTTGTTTGAAGCAGAAGGTGTACCGTATGATATTGCTAAAGAAGCATTGCGATTAGCAGCTCAAAAACTACCTGTAACAACGAAATTTGTTGTACGTAATGATTATGTTGAAGAATAGAAAATTATAATAATGAAAGCAGTAGAAATAAGAGAATTAACAACAAAGGAGTTAGAGGAAAAGTTAGAAGTTGAGATTGATAATTTGCAAACTTTACAGTTGAATCATGCAACTTCACCTCTTGATAATCCTAATACTATAAAAGAAACGCGTAGAATTATAGCACGTATTAAGACAGTATTAAAAGAACGCGAAAAAAATAATTAAGAATTATCTGTGATGGAAAGAAATTTCAGAAAAGAAAGAATAGGTGTTGTTGTAAGTAATAAAATGGAAAAATCTATTGTTATTGCTGTTCAACGAAAAGAAAAACATCCGAAGTACGGTAAGTTTGTTAATAAAACTTCTAAATTTGTCGCTCATGATGGAAAAAATGAGTGTAAAGAAGGTGATACCGTAAAAATTATGGAAACACGTCCATTAAGTAAAAATAAATGTTGGCGTTTAGTAGAAATTATAGAAAGAGCTAAATAAGATGATACAACAGGAATCTAGATTAAAAGTTGCTGACAACAGTGGTGCTAAAGAAGTTTTGTGTATTCGTGTATTAGGCGGAACGCGTAAACGATATGCATCTGTTGGAGATAAAATCGTAGTATCGGTTAAGGATGCAATACCTAATGGTAATGTTAAAAAAGGACAGGTTACGAAAGGAGTAATTGTTCGTACTAAAAAAGAAATTAACAGACCAGATGGATCATATATACGTTTTGATGACAATGCGGTTGTATTGTTGACAGAAAATGGTGAAATGCGTGGAACACGTATTTTTGGACCTGTGGGAAGAGAGTTGCGTGAAAAACAATATATGAAAATAGTTTCTCTTGCACCTGAAGTTTTATAATAAAGATATAAGAAATTATGCAGAAAAAATTTCATATTAAGAAAAATGATACAGTCTTAGTGCTCTCTGGAGAGTATAAAGGGACAGAAGCTAAAGTTTTAGAAGTGTTTACTAAAACTAATAAAGCTATTGTTGAAGGTGTTAATTTGGTTTCTCGACACACAAAACCTGATGCTAAAAATCCTCAAGGTGGTATTGTGAAAAAAGAAGCACCAATACATATTTCTAACCTGATGGTGGTAGAACCAGGTACTGGTAAACCAACTCGTATTGGTAGAAAACTAAATGAAAAAGGTAAATTAGTTAGATATTCTATAAAGACTGGGGAGGAGATAAAATAATGGACTACAAACCAACATTACAACAAAAATATTACGACGATATTATTCCAAATTTAGTGAAAGAATTTGGGTATAAGTCTAAAATGGAAGTACCTAAAATAACAAAGATTGTTATTAATCAAGGTATTGGAAAGGCAGTTACTGACAAAAAGTTAATTGATAATGCTATAACTGAATTAACTATGATTACTGGTCAGAAACCTGTGCCAACGTATTCAAGAAAAGATATTTCTAATTTTAAATTACGTAAAGGTATACCAATTGGTGTGAAAGTCACTTTACGTCGTGAACACATGTATGAATTTCT
Organism: Bacteroidales bacterium; assembly: GCA_046482735.1. GTDB lineage: Bacteria > Bacteroidota > Bacteroidia > Bacteroidales > UBA1715 > JAQICB01. The sequence continues at coordinate 11,016 of JAWOEL010000060.1, forward strand.
TGAAAGGTTAATTGTAACTGCTTTACCACGAATTCGCGATTTTCAGGGTTTAAACTCTAAATTAGATAAAAAAGGGAATTATACTTTTGGTATTTCTGAACAGATTATATTTCCTGAAATTGATATAGATAAAATATCTCAAATTTTGGGTATGGATATCACAATTGTAACAACTGCTAATTCTGATGAAGAAGGATTAGCTTTATTAAAAGAATTTGGAATACCATTTAAAAAATAGTTAATATGGCTAAAGAATCAATGAAAGCACGCGAAGTAAAGCGTAAGAAATTAGTTGAAAAATATGCAAAAAAACGAGCTGAATTAAAAGCAAATGGCGATTATGAAGGATTAAGCAAATTGCCTAAAAATTCAAATCCAAATCGTTTACATAACAGATGTAGTATTACGGGAAGACCCAAAGGTTATATAAGACAATTTGGTATTAGTCGTATACAATTTAGAGAAATGGCTTCAGCTGGATTAATTCCCGGAGTTAAAAAAGCAAGTTGGTAATTATATTATTATATTAAAGAATTATGACAGATCCAATCGCAGATTTTTTAACAAGAATCAGAAATGCTCAAAAAGCAAGACACAAAGTTGTTGAGATACCTTCTTCACGTATGAAACAAGAAATGACAAAGGTGTTATATGATAAAGGTTATATATTGAGTTATAAATTTAGTGAAGATGAAGGAACGCAGGGTATAATTAAGATTGCTCTTAAATATAATCCAGTATCTAAAATACCTGCTATAAAATCATTACAAAGAATAAGTAAACCAGGTCTACGTAAATATGCGTCGGCTGATAACCTACCTCGTGTATTGAATGGTTTAGGTATTGCAATTTTATCTACAAATAAAGGTGTAATATCTGATAAAGAAGCTCGAAACGAGTATGTAGGTGGTGAAATATTATGTTACGTATATTAAAAAAAAACAAGCATGTCACGTATTGGTAAAGCACCCATAAATCTACCGGATAAGGTGGAAGTGAGTTTTAAAAACTCGGAAGTTACGGTAAAAGGACCGAAAGGTGAAATGGTTCAAAAGTTTGATGAAGGTTTTACTTTGAAGGAAGATGATGGCACAATTTATATTGAACGTCCTTCTGAATCTAAAGACCATAAATCAAAACATGGATTATATAGATCCTTAGTTAATAATATGATATTAGGCGTTAATGATGGGTATACCATTCAATTAGAATTTGTCGGAGTTGGTTTTAGAGTTTCAGTAAAGGGACAAAATATTGATATGTCTTTAGGGTATTCTCACTCTATTTTATTTCAATTACCTAAAGAGGTTACTGCGGAGGCAAAGTCTGAAAGAGGTACTAATCCTGTTTTAACACTTAACTCAAATGATAAGCAATTAATTGGTCAAGTTGCTGCTAAAATTCGCTCTTTACGTAAACCTGAACCGTATAAAGGAAAAGGTATTAGATTTAAAGGTGAACAAATTAAACGAAAAGCTGGTAAAGCTGCAGGTAAATAATATAAAATAGTGTAAAATGGCTATCACAAAATTTAATCGAAGACTACGTATTAAACAGAGAGTTCGTAAAGTAATTGAAGGTACTGATGAACGTCCTAGAATGTCTGTTTATAGAAGTAATAAAGATATATATGTTCAGTTAATTGATGATTCTAATGGTAATACGTTATTATCTGTTTGTTCGAATAGTAAAGATTTAGAATCTCAATGTAAAGGAAAATCAAAAATTGAACAAGCTGCTATTGTTGGAGAGGCTATAGCAAAAGAATCTGTAGAAAAAGGTATCAAAAATGTTGTTTTTGATAGAAATGGATATTTGTATCACGGTAGAGTAAAATCATTAGCAGAATCAGCTCGTAAGGGTGGCTTAAATTTTTAAAATAATATTATGGCAGAGAATAGTAATATACGAAAAATTAAAACGACAGATTTAGAATTAAAAGATCGTCTTGTAGCAATAAATCGTGTAACTAAAGTTACAAAAGGTGGTAGAACGTTCCGATTTTCTGCTATTGTTGTAGTAGGTGATGAAAATGGTATTGTAGGATATGGTCTTGGGAAAGCTGGTGAGGTTACTACAGCTATTGCTAAAGGTGTTGAAGAAGCTAAGAAAAACTTAATTAAAGTTCCGGTTTTACATGGAACTGTACCTCATTCAATAGAAGTAAAATATAGTGGTGCACAAGTATTTGTGAAACCTGCATCACATGGTACCGGTGTTAAAGCCGGAGGTGCAATGAGAGCTGTGTTAGAAAGTGCTGGTGTAACCGATGTGCTTGCTAAATCTAAAGGTTCTTCTAACCCTCATAATGTTGTGAAAGCTACTTTTAAAGCATTATTAGAAATGAGAGATGCTCTTGTTGTTTCGCAACAAAGAGGTGTTAAATTATCAAAAATATATAACGGGTAGTAAGTAATATAAAAAACAAATTACGATGTCAAAAGTTCGTGTAAAATTAGTTAGAAGCAAAATCGGAAGGACTAAAAAGCAAAAGTTAACACTTGAGGCTTTGGGTTTAAAACGAATTGGTTCTATTGTAGAGCATAACCCTACAGGTTCAATTAATGGAATGATTGAAAATGTTAAACATTTAGTGGAAACAGAAGAAATTAAATAAAAGCATGGAATTACATACTTTAAAACCTTCAAAAGGTTCATCAAAAACAAAAAAAGTTATAGGTCGTGGTCAAGGTACCGGACGTGGCGGAACTAGTACACGTGGGCACAAAGGAGCAAAATCTCGTAGTGGATATTCTCGTAAAAGTGGTTTTGAGGGTGGACAAATGCCATTGCAAAGACGTGTTCCTAAATATGGATTCAAAAATATTAATAGGGTTGACTATAAAGCTATAAATCTTAGTGATTTACAGTCAATCGCTGATAATAAAAAAATAACCGAGTTTACACCGGATGTTTTTATTGATAATGGGTTCGCTCATAAAAATACTCGAATTAAAATTTTAGCTAAAGGTGAATTAAACTCAAAAGTGTCTGTACAAGCACATGCGTTTTCTCAAAAAGCTATAGAAATTATATCTGCTAAAGGTGGTAAAGCAGAAAAAATTTAAAGTCTATGAAATTTATTGAAACCCTTAAAAATATTTATAAAATAGAAGATTTACGTAATCGTATATTATATACGCTTCTATTGATTTTAATATATCGTTTAGGTTCTTTTGTGGTTTTACCAGGAATTGATCCTAATGGTATATCTGAATTATCAAAACAAACAGATAGTGGTTTGTTAGGTCTTATTAATATGTTTTCAGGGGGGGCTTTTGGTAATGCATCGGTGTTTGCTTTGGGAATTATGCCGTACATTTCTGCTTCTATTGTTATTCAGTTAATGGGAGTGGCTATTCCTTATTTTCAAAGATTACAAAAAGAAGGAGAAAGTGGTAGAAAGAAAATAACCCAAATCACTCGGTATTTAACTATTTTTATTACAGCGGCTCAGGCTCCTGGGTATATAGCTAATTTAAAACATCAAATACCTAATGCTATTATTAATGATACCGGTTTTTTCTGGTTTTCTTCTATTTTAATCTTAATAGCGGGTACCATGTTTGTAATGTGGCTCGGTGAAAGAATTACTGATAGAGGTATTGGAAATGGTATATCATTAATTATTATGATAGGTATTATTGCTCGGTTTCCTGCCTCGTTGGCACAGGAGTTCGGGTTTAGATTAGAATCTGGTGGTATTATTATGTTTTTAGTTGAGCTTTTATTATTGTTAGGAATTATAACCTTATCAATATTATTAGTCCAAGGAACTCGTCGTATTCCTGTACAATATGCAAAACGTGTTGTGGGGAATAAGCAATATGGTGGGGTAAGACAATATTTGCCACTAAAGGTTAATGCTGCAGGTGTTATGCCTATTATATTTGCACAAGCGTTAATGTTTATTCCAATTACGTTTGCTGGGTTTACTAGTTCTGATGAAGTTTCACCATTTGTATCAGCATTTTCTGATTATACTGGTTTTTGGTATAATTTTGTGTATGCTGTTATGATTATTCTATTTACATATTTTTATACGGCAATAACGATGAACCCTCAGCAAATTGCTGAAGAGTTAAAACGTAACGGTGGATTTATTCCTGGAGTAAAACCTGGTAAAAAAACAGCCGATTTTATAGATAATGTCATATCGCGTATTACTTTACCGGGATCTATGTTTTTAGCTTTTGTTGCAATTTTACCCGCAATAGCAATATTACTTGATGTAAGTGCTGGTTTTGCACAGTTTTATGGTGGAACGTCTTTATTAATAATTGTAGGTGTTGTTTTAGATACCTTGCAGCAGATAGAAAGTCATTTATTAAATCGACATTATGATGGTTTAATGAAGTCTGGCAGAATTAAAGGAAGAACTTCAAATAGTGCTATTCAAACTGGTGGAAGTACAATCTAAATTTAAAAAATTATATGGCTAAACAACATTCAATAGAACAAGATGGAACTATAGTAGAAGCATTATCTAATGCAATGTTTCGAGTTGAATTAAATAATGGACATATTATTACAGCCCATATCTCGGGTAAAATGAGAATGCATTATATTAAAATATTACCTGGAGATAAAGTTAAGGTTGAGATGTCTATGTATGATTTAAGTAAAGGTAGAATAACATTCCGATATAAATAAAAAAATAGTAACAATGAAAGTAAGAGCGTCAGTAAAAAAAAGAAGTAGCGACTGTAAAATTGTTCGCCGAAAAGGAAGAATTTATGTTATCAACAAAAAAAATCCAAAATTTAAACAAAGACAAGGATAATTTTTATAATTTTGCAGCAATTTTTAAATAAGTAATTATGGCAAGAATATCAGGTATTGATTTACCAAAAAATAAAAGAGGTGAAATTGCATTAACCTATATATATGGTGTTGGCAAAACAACAGCTCAAAAAATACTACGTGGAGCTAATGTTGATGAAAATATTAAGGTTAAAGACTGGAATGATGAGCAAATAACTGCTATACGGAGTATAATAACCGAAAAGATTAAGGTTGAAGGTGAATTACGGTCTGAAGTTCAAATGAATATTAAAAGATTGATGGACATTGGTTGTTATAGAGGTATTCGCCATAGAGTTGGATTACCGCTTAATGGTCAATCAACCAAAAATAATTCTCGAACGAGAAAAGGAAAGAAAAAGACAATTGCTAATAAGAAAAAAGCTACAAAATAATATAATATATAATTATGGCTAAAAAATCTAAGTCAGTAAAAAAAATAGTTAAAGTTGAGGCTGTGGGTCAAGTACATATACATGCTTCTTTTAATAATATAATTATAACTATTACAAATTCAGATGGTCAAGTAATATCTTGGGCGTCATCTGGAAAAAAAGGGTTTCGTGGTTCTAAGAAAAACACACCGTATGCTGCTCAATTAGCTGCTACTGATTGTGCTAAAGAGGCATATGATTTAGGACTTCGAAAAGTGAAAGTGTATGTAAAAGGGCCTGGAACCGGAAGAGAATCTGCAATTAGAACAATTCATAATTCTGGTATTGAAGTTTCAGAAATCGTTGACGTTACTCCATTACCACATAATGGATGTCGACCACCAAAAAGAAGAAGAGTTTAATAATTTTATAGTTAGAATAGATGGCAAGATATACAGGACCAACTACAAAAATCGCAAGAAAATTCGGTGATGCAATATATGGACCGGATAAAGTTTTACAGAAAAAGAATTACGCTCCAGGTCAGCATGGACCAAATAAGCGTAGAGGTAAAAAATCTGTTTTCGGTACGCAGTTAATAGAAAAGCAAAAAGCTAAATATACATACGGTGTACTTGAAAAACAATTTTCTAATTTGTTCAAAGAAGCAAATAGAATGCCTGGTATTACTGGTGAGATATTACTTCAAATGCTTGAACAAAGACTCGATAATGTAGTGTTTCGTATGGGAATTGCTCCTACTCGAAAAGCTGCTCGTCAGTTAGTAACTCATCGTCATATAACGGTTAATAACATGGTTACTAATGTGCCTTCATGTGTTATAAAACCAGGTGATGTTATTGGTGTAAGGGAAAAATCAAAATCTTTAGAATCAATTTCTGATTCTTTAAGTGCTAATGCAGTCAATAAATATTCTTGGTTGGAGTTCGATAAAAATCAGATGACAGGTAAGTTTATTTCTTTACCTGAACGTTCAGAAATACCTGAAAATATTAAAGAGCAATTAATAGTAGAACTTTATTCTAAATAGTAATAAATAAGTAAGACTTTTGTCTATGGCAATATTAGCATTTCAAAAACCCGATAAAGTTATAATGCTTGAATCGGATGAAAATTTAGGGAGTTTCGAGTTTCGACCTTTGGAACCTGGATATGGTATAACTGTTGGAAACGCAATTAGAAGAGTATTACTATCTTCTTTAGAAGGATATGCGGTAACTAATATTAAAATTGATGGTGTCGATCATGAATTTAGTACAATTAAAGGTGTTGTTGAAGATGTAACTGAATTAATTTTAAATATTAAACAAATTCGTTTTAAACGAGTAAGTTCTGAACCTGTTCAATCTGAAAAGGTTACTGTTACTGTTTCTGGTAAAGATACCTTTACCGCTGGTGAGTTGAATTCTCAATTGAGTGACTTTCAAGTCCTGAATTCTGATTTAGTATTGTGTAACATGACTAGTTCAGTCAAATTAACAATTGATTTCTGGATTGCTAAAGGACGTGGATATGTTGTCTCTGATGATAATAAGATGTTAGATGCTGAATTTGGAGTTATTCCTGTTGATTCTATTTTTACCCCTGTTAAAAATGTAAAGTATTATATTGAAAATTATAGGGTTGAACAAAAAACGGATTTCGAAAAGTTAATTTTAGAAATTAAAACTGATGGTTCTATTCATCCAAAAGATTCGTTAAAAGAGGCTGCGAAAATTTTAATTCAGCATTTTATGTTATTTTCTGATGAGAAAATAACGCTTGATTCTGATGATAAATTTGGTAATGAAGAGTTTGATGAAGAGGTTCTTCATATGAGACAATTACTTAAATCGAAACTTGTAGATATGGATTTATCTGTGAGAGCATTAAATTGTTTGAAAGCTGCAGATGTCGAAACTCTTGGAGAACTTGTACAATTTAACAAAAATGATTTATTGAAATTTAGAAATTTCGGTAAAAAATCTTTAACAGAGTTAGATGAGCTTCTTGCTGCTCTTAATCTTACTTTTGGAATGGATATCAGTAAATATAAATTAGATAAAGAATAATTTGATATACAATGAGACACGGGAAAAAATTTAATCATTTAGGTAGAACTCATGAGCATAGAAAAGCTATGCTTTCAAATATGGCTACGTCTCTTATTATGAATAAGAGAATTAAAACAACAGTTGCTAAGGCTAAAGCTTTACAAAAATATATTGATCCGTTACTTACACGATCTAAAAATGATACAACTCAATCACGTCGTATTGTGTTTAGTTATTTACAAGATAAATATGCTGTAACGGAATTATTTCGTGAAGTTTCAACTAAAATTTCTGATCGACCGGGTGGCTATACTCGTATAATTAAAACTGGTCAGCGTTTAGGTGATGCTGCAGAAATGTGTTATATTGAGCTGGTTGATTATAATGAGAATTTATTATCTACTAAAAAAGCTTCTGGAACTGGTAAAAAATCTGTTCGTAGAGGTCGGAAAAGATCTTCATCTTCTGCTAAAGCTACTGTTGATAATGCGTCTCAGGAGAATCAAAATCAGGCTCAGGAGTCTGCTACTTCGCAAGATGCGAAAGAGGTTGATAGTGGAAATGTAAATGAAAAGCCTTCTGATGAGGCCTCAAATTCTACTGAAAATAAAAAGAATAATGATGTATAATAGGTATAAGGTCATTGTTTATTGTGAATAATTTTTTTGTAAATAAGGATAAGGTTTTTTAACTTTATCCTTTTTTTATGATATATTAGTATAGTATTTAATTAATTAATTTATAAATTTTATGGGACAAATAGTTAATGTTCATGCTCGCGAAATAATTGATTCTCGCGGAAATCCTACAGTTGAATGTGAAGTTACTTTAGCTTCAGGAATTATCGGTAGAGCTTCTGTGCCTTCAGGAGCGTCAACAGGTGTTAACGAAGCACTAGAACTTCGTGATGGTGATAAAGATAGATATCTTGGCAAAGGTGTAACCAAAGCTGTTGATAATGTAAACAATGTGATAGCAAAAGAATTGATTGGTATGAGTGCCTTTGATCAAGTTGCTATTGATAGTAAAATGTTACAGTTGGATGGTACTAAAACTAAAAGTAATTTAGGTGCTAATGCAATGTTAGGTGTGTCTTTGTCTGTGGCTAAAGCTGCTGCGGAATATCATGGATTACCTTTATATAAGTATTTAGGTGGTGTTAATGCTAAAACTTTACCTGTACCAATGATGAATATTATTAATGGTGGTTCGCATTCTGATGCTCCAATTGCTTTTCAGGAATTTATGATTCGTCCGGTGGGTGCTTGTTGCTTTAAAGAGGGATTACGAATGGGGGCTGAAGTATTCCATGCTCTGAAAGCTATAATTCATGATAAAGGTCTTAGTACTGCTGTTGGTGATGAAGGTGGTTTCGCGCCTAAGTTTTCTGGTGGTACAGAGGAGGCTTTAGATTCTATTATAGAGGCTGTTAAAAAAGCTGGATATGAGCCTGGAAAAGATGTTACAATTGCTCTTGATTGTGCAGCTTCTGAGTTTTTTGAAAATGGTGTGTATGATTATACTCTGTTTGAAGGTCCTCAGGGTAAAAAGCGAAATTCTGAACAACAAGCTGATTATTTGGAAGAACTAATATCTAAATATCCTATTGACTCTATTGAGGATGGGTGTGATGAAGATGATTGGGATGGCTGGAAAGTTATTAATGATCGTATTGGTGATAGATGTCAATTAGTGGGTGATGATTTATTTGTGACTAATGTTGAGTTCTTGAAAAAAGGTATCGAATTGAATTGTGCCAATTCTATTTTAATAAAAGTTAATCAAATAGGAACTCTTACGGAAACCTTAGATGCTATTGAAATGGCTCATAGAGCTGGCTATACTTCTGTGACTTCGCACCGTTCTGGTGAGACTGAGGATAGCACGATAGCGGATATTGCTGTTGCTACAAATTCAGGTCAAATTAAAACTGGTTCAATGAGTCGTTCTGATCGTATGGCTAAATACAATCAATTACTTCGTATTGAAGAAGAGTTAGGTGATTCTGCAATTTATGGTTATAAAAAGGTTAAATAAATTGGTTATATATCTTAGAAAAAAAACATCTGACATATCAGATGTTTTTTTTTGTGATTTATTTGAATTATGAGCATATGTTCATTATATTTGTATAATAAAATTTGATTATGGTACGACCCAAAAGAAATAGACGTATAAGTTTAGCTCCAAAAATTAAAGGAATACAACCTGTAGATGCATCTACAGATAAAGTTATGAGTCTCGATTTAGAGGAATATGAGTCAATTCGCTTATGTGATTATGAATTAATGAATCAGGTAGATGCTGCTCGTGTGATGAATGTATCTCGACCGACGTTTTCGAGAATATATGAAAGTGCGAGACGAAAAGTTGCAAAGTCTTTTGTTGAAGGGGCTATTCTTAAATTTGAAGGTGGTAAGGTGTATTTTGATAGTTCATGGTTTTTTTGCGATGATTGCGGGGTTTGGTTTAATAGCTTTGATGATAATATTCATACTATATCGTGTCCACTTTGTTATTCAAGTCATGTTGAACAATATACTGATAAGGTTGAAAATGAAGTTGAGAGCGTTGCGTCTTGTCCTTCATGTCGAAAACGAAAACGTATGCATACTGGAAAAAAGTGGGATTTAGTATGTCCGGATTGTAATGAATTATTAACTGTTAATAAATAAAATTAAGATATATGAAAATAGCTATAGCTTCAACTGGTAAAACAGTGGATTCGAAAATAGATGCACGGTTTGGTCGGTGTTCTTATTTTGCATTTTATGATGAAGAATCAAAAGATGTTGAGTTTCTGGAAAATGAACAAAAAAATTCATTGCAAGGTGCTGGTCCGGCTACTGTTCAGTTTGTTGCATCTCAGAATGCCGATAAAATCGTGTCGGGTGAGTTTGGACAGAAGGTTAAAACGATTTGTGATCAATTACAAATACAGTTGATTATTGTAGCAGACTCAAATAAAACTGTGCAGGATATAATTAATTCGCATAATAAATAAATGAGATTTTATAAATCAATCATGATTTACGAAGTGTAGTGTATGTGGTAATTATGAGTGAAGATTTTGATGCTATCGTGTTGTGCGTAAATAGTTGAAAATTGTGATAAGTTGTAGATGAGAATTTTAAAAATAATTATATGAATAAAGAAATTATACATGCTTGGAGTAATAAAGAGGATGCTGTCGTCCTTACAACAGTTAATACAAATTGTATTCCTAATTCAATATATGTAACATGTGTTTCATTGTATAATTCGACGAGTATTGTGATTGCAGACAATTATTTTGAAAAAACGAGGAATAATATAAAATCTGGTTCATGTGCAAGTATATTGTTTATTACTAAAGATGGTGGGTCATATCAGATAAAAGGATCAATAAAGTATCATACAGATGGTGAAGTATTTGATTTTATGAAATCATGGAATCCTTCAAAACATCCTGGAGTTGGTGCTGTTGAAATTATTCCTGAAGAAATATATTCAGGTGCTCAAAAGTTGAATATTTAATATATTAATTATGCCAAATTTAGATGGATTAGGACCGGAAAAAAAAGGGTCACAAACTGGTAGAGGTTTAGGAAGATGCAACGATGCATCAAAAAATAAAAGTGAATTGGGAAAAGGACAGGGTAAGCGTCGCAAATCCGGTGGCGGTGAAGGTGAGGGGAGACGATTACAGAGTGGTTTACAATAAAAAATAGGAGGTTATTATGTCAAATTTAAACAGAAAAGGACCATTAAATGAGGGTCCTATGACAGGTAGAAAATTAGGTCGTTGCAATCCTGATAATAAAGGTAAAAGTGATGAGGAAATTTATCAGCAACAAGATAATACATATACCGGAAGAGGACAAGGTTTTGGTCGTGGATTCGGTCGTCGTGCACAATCTCGTGGTCGAGGGCGTGGTATGGGGCTTGGTCGAGGACAAAATATGTAGACTTGACCGGTTTAAGACTGAAGGGCATGTGATGTGTTTTATCATAGTGTAATATGAAACTTGTTTTTTTGTTTTTTTGCATGCCCTTTTTTTATATCTATTATTCGTATATGTATGTGTATAAACGTTCATTATTGAGATAATGTTAGAAAATTATATATGCATATCAGTATTCTAGAAAAGTACGTGAACATAAATAATAATTAATTAATATAAATGTATGGAAAAAAAAATAGCAATTCCTTTAGAATCAGGTAAGGTATGTCTTCATTTTGGACATTGCGAGGTGTTTGCAATTGTTACAATAGATAATTTTAAAATAATATCGGATGAACGCATTATTCCTCCTTCTCATGAGCCTGGAGTTTATCCTAAATGGCTTGCAGAGGAAGGGGTGACAGATGTGTTAGCTTCAGGAATTGGCCAAAAAGCGGTAAGCTTATTTGATAAACAAGGTATTTGTGTTCATATAGGAGTAGAACAAAAAGAAGTAAAAGATATTGTTCAGGATTATTTGAGCAATCAGTTGCAAATGAGCGGAAATGCATGTAATCATTAAAGTGTATGAGTAAAATAATATCTGATTATCGTTGTTTTTTTTGCTTTACTCGTGCGTATGAACGATTACTTGAAAAAGAACCTTTAACTCAGGAGCAAAAAAGTGAATTTGTTAAAAAAATGGCACAGAAATACCAACAAGTATCTGAAGATTTTTCGGCTCCTGAATATTCACGAGATTTACGTAATATTTTTCAAACGTATTCAAATACGCAGGATTTATATGTAGAGGAAAAGAACATAAGTAATGAGTTGGCTCTTTCATTATATCCCGAATTAAAAAAAATGGTAACGCAGTCAGATAATCCTAAGGAGACTGCATTAAGATTGGCATTGGCTGGAAATGTTATCGATTTTGGTGTTCATGCTGAATATGATCTAGAACAGTCTATAAAAAAGGGGTTAGAAACACCATTTGCTATTGATAATTCGCCGGAGTTGTTTAATCGTATTTCTCAGGCCAAAACGATATTGTATTTGGGAGATAATTCCGGTGAGATAGTCCTTGATAAATTGTTTTTGGAAACATTGCAGCATTCTAATGTGTATTTTGCTGTTCGTGGTGCTCCGGTATTAAATGATGTGACAATTCACGATGCAAAATATGTTGGTATTGATTCTGTGGCTCAGGTTATATCAAATGGTGGTGATGTTCCATCAACGGTATTGTCTCTTGCAACACCTGAATTTTTAAAAGTGTTTCAGCAAGCTGATCTTATTATTTCAAAAGGGCAGGGTAATTTGGAAGGTTTATGGGGAACAGTATACGATAAAATATTCTTTTTATCTATGGTGAAATGTGATGTTGTTGCCGATGCTGTTGGTGTACCTAAAGGTAGTTTCGTGGTAATGAAACAGGATACATAATTTTTTTAATTTTCAATAAGCATATTTTTCTTGTTATACTTATTTGAAGTATGTGTGTTAATAATTTCACTGTATGTATGGGAAAGGAATATTGCGGGATATATGATGATGAATTAAAACTTTATTTAAAAAATATGAAAATAGCTATAGCGAGTGGAAAGGGAGGAACAGGTAAAACATTTGTTTCTACCAATTTGTATAAGGCTGCGTTACATTATAATATTCAGGTAGATTTAGTTGATTGTGATGCAGAAGAACCAAATGTAACGCAGTTTTTGTCTCCTGCATGCGAGGATAAAGAAATAGTATATCAGCATGTTCCGGTTGTTAATGCTGAGGTGTGTACGTTTTGTGGAAAGTGTTATGAGTATTGTAATTATAATGCTATACTGTATATTCCGGGGAAAAATTTCATTAGTGTTGTGGAAGAGTTGTGTCATGATTGTGGTGCTTGTGTTGCTGCATGTGATGTGGGTGCTATTACTGAAAAAGAAAAACCTTTGGGAGTTATTTCTGAATATAAAAATAATGAAGGGAAGATTATAGAAGGTCGAGCAGATGTTGGTGTATATTCTCCGGTTCCTATTGTGAAAAAATCTATTCAAAAAGTTCGGTCACATTCTTTAGTACTTTTGGATTCACCTCCGGGTATTTCTTGTCCGTTTGTAGCTACAGTGGCGGAGGCTGATTATGTTTTGCTCGTAACTGAACCAACACCTTTTGGGTTGCATGATTTACAATTATCTGCCGAAACGTTGCAGGAATTAGGTAAACCTTTTGGCGTTATAATTAATCGTGTCGGTCTGGGAAACAAAGAAGTGTATGATTGGATAGTATCTCAGAATATTGAAATAAAAATGGAGATACCCTTTGATAAAAAAATTGCTAAAATCTATTCGGAAGGGAAAATTCTTGTAGATGTAGATGAGGGGTATTTGCGAAAATTTTATAATTTATTACAAACATTTAATATATAATGGAATTAGCTGTTTTAAGTGGAAAAGGGGGAACTGGAAAGACAAGTGTAAGTGCTTCTTTTGCTGATTTTTCGGATAATGTTGTTGTTGTCGATAGTGATGTTGATGCAGCAAATTTATATATAGTTTTACAGCCTCATGATTATAAGGAAGAGGTTTATGTTGCAGGGCATTTAGCTGTAATAAATTATGATACCTGTACCCAATGTGGAGTGTGTGAATCGTATTGTAGGTTTAATGCAATTCATACAATTGATGGTGTTGTAGCTATAGATGATGTTGCCTGTGATGGGTGCATGTTGTGTTCGCGAGTTTGTCCGCAAAATGCTATTACTATGGTTCCCAGCGATAAAAGCAGGTGGTATGCTGGTACAATTAATTCCGGCAACATGGTTCATGCTCGTTTGGCTCCGGGTGAAGAGAATTCCGGAAAATTGGTACAACATATACGCGATTATGCGAAACAACTTTCGCAAAAAGTGGAGAGTTCTTTAACTCTTATTGATGGACCTCCGGGAACCGGTTGTCCTGTTATTTCTGCCATTACTGGTGTCGATAAAATCTTAATTGTTACAGAGCCTTCTAAATCAGCTTTTCATGATTTAATTCGTGCATGGGAATTAGCGAAACATTTTAATATACCTGCGTATGTTTTAATTAATAAACATGACTTGAATCTCTCAATTTCAGAGGAAATTGAACAATGGTGTTCAGAAAAATCTGTGCAATTGGTTGCAAAAATTCCTTTTAATGAAGATGTTGTACATGCGATGATTTCTTGTCAATCAGTAGTTTTATATAAGCCGGATTCTGAGATAACAAAGTTGTTGTATGAAGCATATAAGCAAATAGTATATAACGATAACCATATTATGTGATTTCTGAAGTAAATCTATGCTCATTATTTTTTTGGAAAATTACAGATGTATATTCAACTAGATTAAACACCAAGGTTAATTATTTATAATAAAAAAAATAAATCTATGACAAATAAACATATTGTACATGTTGGTTTACAGGTAGTAGACAAAGATGTTGTGTCTTTTTATGAAGATGTATTACAAGGGACTGTTATTCGATCTTTTGTGTTGCCGGAGGAGTTGTGTGGAGAAATATTTAATATACATCAGCAAACTACGATTGTGTGCATGATGTGTGATGGTTTTGAATTAGAGTTGTTTGTTTCAGATTGTTCAGAAAATCAATCTTTTAACCATCTTTGTGTAGAATCTTTTTCTGCTGAGGACATATATAATGCAGCTGTTCAGTCGGGATATGTTACGTATAAACGATCTTCAAAAAATGGAGGATATACTTATTTTATAAAAGATTCGTGTGCCAACATATTTGAAATTAAATTGTTATCATTATGATTTCTTTTGGTCCAATTCCCTCTCGTAGATTGGGAAAGAGTTTGGGGATAAATAATATTCCTTCTCGAAAAATCTGTTCATACTCTTGTTTGTACTGTCAGGTGGGGAAAACGAAAAATTATAGTACTGAATTACAAAGTTTTTACAATCCAAAAGTTATTAGACAGGAAGTAAATAATCGGTTAGATGTGCTTGCCGATTCGGATAAGCCTGATTTTCTTACTTTTATTGCAAATGGTGAACCAACACTGGACAGTTCTTTAGGTGATTCTATTGATGCTGTGTCTGAATTTGGAATTCCGGTTGCTGTTGTGACGAATGCTTCTTTATTGTCGAATAAGCGTGTTCGGGAAAATTTGATGCATGCCGATTTAGTGTCGGTAAAAGTTGATGCCGGCTTGGAGCATGTTTGGCGAAAAATTCAGCAACCTTCAGAAAATTTGGATTTTCAATCATACTTGCACGGTCTTTATGTGTTTGTTCAAGAGTTTTCGGGAACTGTTATAACTGAAACAATGTTGTTAGCGGGTATTAATGATTCTGATGATTGTGTTAAGGAAACAGTTACGGTTATTTCTCAGTTAAATCCTTCTTGTTCTTATATTTCAATTCCAACTCGTCCTACGGCATTTGCTGAAGTACAAGCTCCTACTGAACAGATTGTGACCAGAGTTTTTCAGCAATTTGTGAGTCGGGGAATTAATACTGAATTATTAATTGGGTTCGAAGGAATAAATACAGGTTCTTCTGGAAATGCGTATGAGGATATTTTAAATATGTCGGCGGTACACCCTATTCGTGATGATACTATGTCTGAATTACTGCGTAATAATCATGCAACTTTTGATATTGTTGATTCTATGGTATATAATAAATTAATTCGCGAAGTTCAATATGGATCCCATTTATTTTATGTTCGTAAATTTTATGATAAATAATTAGTAGTATGGATAATAATAAAAAAACTATCACTAAAACTGATACACCTCATATTAAAAAAATAGTATTGGTTGCGTCGGGTAAAGGTGGTGTTGGAAAATCAACTGTAGCAGCCGGTATAGCACTTTCGTTAGCAAAAGAAGGAAAAGCCGTTGGCTTATTGGATGCAGATATACACGGACCTTCGGTGCCAGCATTGTTCAATATAGATAATAAGTATCCGCAGACAGTAGAAAAAAATGAAAAAACACATATTATACCTTATGAACGTAATCAAATTAAAATTATGTCTTTAGGTTTTTTTGTTAAAGATAAGCAAGCAGTTGTGTGGCGTGGACCTATGGTTTCAAATGTTTTGCAGCAATTATGTAATGATACAGATTGGGGAGAATTAGATTATTTAATAGTAGATACTCCCCCGGGTACTGGAGATGTACATATAACTTTGCTGCAACAATATAATATAAGTGGAGTTGTGCTTGTTACAACACCTCAGCCAATGGCAATAGCTGATGTGCATAAGGCTGCAGGATTGTTTAATTCTGAGAAAATAGGAGCACCGGTGATAGGAGTAGTTGAAAACATGGCTTGGTTTACTCCCGCAATTCATCCAGATGAAAAATATTATATTTTTGGTAAAGGTGGTGGTGATATTATAGCAGAAGAATGGAATGTACCAATTTTACAACACATACCTATTCACGAACATATGAGAGAGTATTGTGATAATGGTGAGGTTTATAAAATCTTAAACGATTCTATTCTTCAAACTTTTTTTATAGAATTAGCACATAAAATAAATAATGTGGTATGATTTCTTATGATTATACTGTTCGGGTAGCTTATTCCGAAACTGATAAAATGGCTGTTGTTCATCATTCTAATTATGCTCGGTATTTGGAGAATGCCCGGTGGGAGCTATTTAGAAGTATAGGAATACCCTATACAGAAATGGAAGAACGAGGATATATGTGTCCGGTTATTCTTTTGAATATAAAATATGTACAAGTAGCAAAGTATGACCAGCAATTAGTTGTACATACTGTGTTGAAAAAAACAAAGGCTGCTCGCATGTATTTTTATTATACGATATACAATCAAAGTGATGAGATTGTTGCTGAGGCAGATGTGCAGATTGCATGTGTTCGCTCCGATTCGTGGAAACCATGTGTTTTTCCGGATTTTATACGCGAAAAAATCACATAAACTATAGACTCTTATTGTTTAATTATGGTGAGCGAAGAGATATTTTATTATGTCTTTGTAGTTATATGCTCGTATTTTTTATTAACTTGCGTATATGAGAATAATAAAAATAATGAGCTATGGTTGTCGAAGATGAAGATAGTTTCGATGCTTTGTTTGCTGATGAGGATACTAACTCTGAGGAGTCAACTGAGGAATCAGCGTGGAAGGTTTTAATAGTTGATGATGAGCAAGATATACATTCTGCTATAAAGTTAGCATTGCATAATTTTGTATTTAAGAATAAACGTATTTCTTTTTTTGATGCTTATTCTGCCGAAGAAGCTCGTGATATATTAATTCATAATAACGATATTGCCCTCATTCTACTTGATGTCGTTATGGAAACGAGTCATGCAGGATTAGATTTTGTGGGATATATACGTGATGAATTACAAAATCATTTTATACGTGTAGTTTTGTGGACGGGCCAGCCAGGCTATGCTCCAAAAAAGGATGTTATTCTTCAGTACGAAATAAATGACTACAAAACCAAAACTGATTTAACAGACGATACTATATTTACCACTGTTCTTTCGAGTATTCGTTCCTATAATGCTATAATGATTATAGAATCATTTCGTCAGGAACTTGAGGAAAAAGTTATAGAACGAACTGCTATGATTGAGGCACAAAAGAAAAAAATTACAGATAGCATTTTATATGCAGAAAAAATTCAGCGTTCAATTTTGCCTGCTGATGAAATCATTAAGGATGTTTTTCCTGAATCTTTTATTTTTTTTAGACCCAAAGATGTGGTAAGTGGTGATTTTTATTGGATGGGGTCTGTTTCTAAACATGAACATTATATAGTTGCAGCTGACTGTACAGGTCATGGTGTGCCCGGAGCTTTCATGTCTATGATTGGGACTACTATGTTAAATGAAATTATTTTTTCTAAACAGATATATGACCCCGAAGATATTTGTGCTGAGTTAAATAATGGTGTAATAGATGCCCTTACTAAACATTCTCGTACAGAAGATGCACAGTCTGATGGGATGGATATTTCTATTTGTAAAGTAAACACTCAGAATCAAACTATTACAATTTCAATGGCAAATCATAATGCTTTATTAGTGCGTGGAGGCAAAGTAGAAATTGTGGAGGGTGATATGGCTTCAATTGGTGGCTTTTTCGCTATGCTGCGTCCTCCGGAATATTCTCAGAAAGTTTTTCAGTTGAGTAAAGGCGATCGGTTGTATATGTTTTCGGATGGTATGTTAGATCAATTTGGCGGTGGTAATAATAAAAAATTTACCCTTAATCGGTTTCAACAAGCTGTTGTCGAATTTCAAGATTTTACAATGTCAGATCAGGGGGGGCATATACAAGAAGTTTTTGAAGCATGGAAAGGGGATAAACCTCAGCTCGATGATGTTGTTGTGGTGGGGATACAAATATAAATTGGTGATGAAAAATATAAGAATCATATTATTTTTTTGTGTGTTTATGACAGTTTCTGTGTACAATGTTTTTTCATTGCCACAAGTGAATAGTGATACATTATTTTTCACCAATAAAAAAGGTGATGTGATGTCGAAAAATAAGGTTACCAATATTTTTAATTCGCGTGATTACCGGGCAATAGCAGATATATTTTATAATACTGGTTATGTGTTGGCTAATAGGCATCACCTATACCAGGATTCACTGCACAAATCTTTTATATATTTTGAGTATGCAACAGCTTATTATGATTCTGCCGGTGCAGACTTAGAACTTGCTTTGTCAGTAGAGCATCAGGCAACAATTTCGTATATGGCTGGTGAAAAGCAAAAAGCTATACAGTTATATCAAAAAGCTTTACAAAAATACGAATCTTTAAAAGTTCCTGATTATAAGCAAATAGCTTCTTTACATACAAATATTGCTTTAATATTTTTTAATTCATATCGATATATGCATGCTCGTCGTTTTTTTACGACTGCATTGAGTTTGTATAAAAAAATCAATCTTCCTCAAGATATTGCAGAAAGTTTATATTATATAGGTTTATCCTTTTACGAAACAGAGGTGTATGATAGTGCATATGTTTATTATATGAAAGCATTGGAGTATGATAAGAAAACAAATAATGTTAGTGAAATTGTTGCATCGTACAACAATATTTGTGTGGTGATGTTGCAACAAAAAAAATATAAACAGGCATTTAACTTTTTAGCAGAAGCAGATCCTTTAGCTGATTCGGTGAATAATCCAAGAGTGAAAGCTATTCATTATAATAATAAGGGGAATGCACGTTTTTATGCTGAAGAGTATGATAAAGCATTTGATCTCTATACCTATTCTTTACGTATTAAAAAAGAGATAAATGATACTATAGGGCAGTCGGTGAGTTTGCATAATATGGCTCGTGTTTTTTTGAAACGTACACAATATGAACGTGCCGTTGATTATATTCATCAGTCTCTCGATTATTTTGACAATCCGGTAAATAGTAGAATATATGCTGAAATATGTAAAACCGCATCAGACATTTATGAAAAATTAGGGAATGATGATTTAGCTTTAGAGTATTATGAAAAATATGTTTCTTCTTCTTTTTCAGTGTTGTCTCAAGACGTGAATCAAATTACGGAATCTCATATTAAATATCAGGATAATCGTATTGAAGCTTCGTCTATAGAGCGAGAAATTAAAATGCAAAAGTTGTTGGCAGATTACGATTTTGCTATAAAACAAACAGAAATTCAAACGGGAGAACAAGAGCGTAAAGCTCAACAAATGATGCTATATAGTATACTGGGTATGTTGTTTTTTGTATTATTGGCAGGTATACTTATTTATAATAGATATAGAATCAAAAAACAAGCAAGTCGCAAACTCGAAAAGCAAAACAAAGAACTTGAAAAGCAAAATGCAGTTATCGAAGAACAATCTAATGTCTTGATGAGGTCAAATCAAGAGTTTGAAAAGTTGTCAATTGTTGCCAGTAATACAGATAATGCAATAATTATTATGGATTCCCAGGGTAATTTTGAATGGATAAATGATGCTTTTGTTTCTATGTTTGGGTATAATCTGGATGAATTATCCCAGCGTATAAGTTCAAATATTATTTCATCTACGACACCTGAATATATAAAAAATGCGTTTGAAACATGTGTGCGTGAGTCAAAAACAGTGACCTATGATTTGCAAACAACTACCAAATCAGGTGAGCAAAAATGGGTTAATGTTACTTTATCTCCTATTTTGAATGATGCACACGAAATTACTAAATTGGTAATGATTGATGCTGATATTACTGATTTGAAGAATGCTGAAATTGAAATAAAAAAACAAAAAAAATATATAGAACAACAAAAAGAAGAGTTTACTCAGCAACGCGATGAGGTGATTGAGCAGGGGAAAGTAATGAAAAAGCAGAAGGAAGAACTTTCCAAAACTTTACATGAATTACAATCAGCTCAGTCAAAATTGGTAGAGTCTGAAAAAATGGCCGCTCTCGGTAGTTTGGTTGCGGGTATTTCTCATGAAATAAATACGCCGGTAGGCATAGGTTCAGCAGCAGCTACTACATTATTGTCTCGTACTAAGGAAATATCTGAGTTGTTTAATTCTAAAAAATTAAAACTTTCTGATTTAAAAAACTTTATTGAATCTGCTGAGCAAGCGTGTGAATTGATTCGGAAAAATTTGACGCGTACTGCGGATTTAATTAAAAGTTTTAATAAGGTGTCTGTTGATAATATTTCTGAAGAAAAACGTGTATTTAATCTATGTGAGTATATAGATGATATTGTGAGAAGTCTTAGTCCTAAATTTAAAGGACGTAAGGTTTCTCTTAATATTGATTGTCCGGAAAATATTGATATAGTATCGTATCCGGGGGCATTTGCTCAAATTTTTACCAATTTTATTATTAATTCACTTATTCATGCGTTTGACGAAGAGGAAAAAGGGGATATTTTTATTCGTGTTTCTGAATCTGATACAGAATTAATATGTGTGTATTCTGATAATGGAAAAGGTATTTCTCCTGAGTATCAGGATAAGGTTTTTGATGCTTTTTTTACTACAAATTCTAAAGTCGGTACAGGTTTGGGAATGAGTATAACATATAATTTAATTACTCAGAAATTAGGTGGAACTATCTCATTAGAAAGTGAAATTGATAAAGGTGTTTCTTTTATTATAACAATACCGTTAGAACAGTTAAAAGAGGACTAATATGAAAGTTTTTTCAGCATCTCAAATTCGTGAAATTGATTCGTTTACAATTAAGCATGAACCTATAGCTTCGATTGATTTAATGGAACGTGCTGCTCATTCTTTTGTAAATGAAATGGTTTGTGAAACGTGTAATTATACCATGTTTTGTGTGTTGGCTGGTACCGGAAATAACGGTGGAGACGGTTTGGCTGTTGCTCGTATATTAGCTTCGTACAACAAAGAGGTAGTTGTGTTTACTCAATTTAAGAAAACGTCGAAATCGGTTGATTATGAAACAAATATTGAGTCGTTAAAAAGCTGTGAAAATGTTGCTGTATATGATTTAAAGGATTTTTTGGATTATTCTCCGCATTCTGATGTTGTAATTGTTGACGCTCTTTTTGGTACAGGATTATCTCGTCCTGTTAAAGGTATATATGCCGATGTAATTGAGTATGCAAACACTTTAGTGAATAGAGTATATGCTATAGATATTCCTTCCGGCTTATATTGTGATAAACCAAATAGTGAGAATGATGTAATTGTGGAGGCTAACGTTACGATTTCATTTCAGTTTCCGAAATATACTTTTTTCTTTTCTGAGAATGAAAAATTCCTTGGTTCATGGCGTATATGTGATATAGGTTTACATAACAACGTAATATCGTCTATGCACACTACTATATTGTATGTAGATTATGGTATGGTACCGTTACAACATCGCAAATCTTTTTCTCATAAAGGTACGTATGGTCATGCATGTGTTGTGGCCGGATCTGTTGGTAAAAGTGGTGCTGCGGTATTGGCTGCATCATCTTGTTTAAAAGCCGGTGCAGGACTCGTTTCGGTGTGTGTGCCTGATGATGCTAAACAGGCTTTGTTAACGAGTTTTCCTGAAATTATGACTGTTCCGTATACAGAAAATCTTTTTTCATCTATCCAGTTTTCTTCGGTTGGTATTGGTCCAGGGATAGGCGTTTCGAGTCAATCAGTGAAAATAGTACGTACAATTTTACAATTATCTGTACCAAAGGTATTGGATGCAGATGCATTAAATTGTATTGCTCAAAATAAGGATTTATTGCATTATTGTAATGATTCTGTAGTACTTACTCCTCATCCAGGAGAGTTTGATAGATTAACTCATGAACATCATTCAGGGTATGAACGAGTACAGACACAATCAGCATTTGCTCAAAAACATGGCTGTTATGTGCTTTTAAAAGGTGCTTACTCTTCTTTGTGTACACCGGATGGGTATATTTATTTTAATAGTACTGGAAACCCCGGCATGGCTACGGCAGGCTCAGGAGATGTCTTAACGGGAATAGTAACTTCTTTGCTTTCGCAGGGATATTCGCAACTTGATGCTGCCATAAGTGCTATGTTTGTGCATGGTTTAGCAGGTGATATCGCGTTGCACAAAGAATCTTATGAATCTTTAATTGCACAGAGTATTATTACTAATTTATCGGCTTCGTTTAATAAAATCAGAGCTAAGAATAATACATTTGTGTAATGTTATATGTGTAAGTTTTGTATATTTATATTTTTTAAAATTAAGTTATGTATATAACAAAAGAAAAATTTATTGAATTTATTAAAAACAGGTATTTTTATACGTTTTTTGCTTTTATTATTTGGCTTGGATTCGTGGATCATAATAGTTTAATTGATCGGGTGAAAAAAAATAATGAAAATGAAAGACTCAATGAGGTTAGACAATCTTATATACAAAATATTCATGAAACTGAGGAGCAAATGAAAGCAATGGAAGAAGAAGAGTATTTAGAAAAATTGGCACGTGAAAAATATATGATGAAAAAACATAATGAAGATATTTTTATTGTCACTGAATAATTTTATTTCTTTTATACATTTTTTATAGTCAGTTGAGTAATGTATATATTTGTGATGATTGTTTTGGTGTTGCAAACTATTATCTAAGAAAAAAACTGAGATACGGTATAATAATTAAATTACTATAAACATATGAATTTATCTAAAATTAAACCAGAGTCAATATCTGACAATACGTTTTCATTAATAGCAAAGGATTGGATGTTAATAGCTTCCGGATCTAAAAACGAACATAATTGCATGACTGCAAGTTGGGGTGGTTTTGGCGTTTTGTGGTTTAAAAATGTAGCGTTTGTTTTTATTCGGCCTCAACGACACACTTTAGAGTTCGTTAAAAATAATGATTATTTTACACTAAACTTTTTTGATAATACGTTTAAAGATGTATTGACCTATTGTGGGAAAAATAGTGGAAAACATGTAGATAAAACTAAAGAATGTAATTTGTCACCGATAGAAACTGATAATAACAGTGTTGCATTTTCAGAGGCTCGTTTGATAGTCGAATGTAAAAAATTATATGCTGATTCATTTACAAAAGAAGCTTTTGTAGATGAGTCATTATTAAAGCATTATGAAAAAAATGATTATCATATTATGTTTGTCGGTGAAATAGTAAATTGTTATGCAAAATAAATTTAACTTGTAGAAAATATATATTCTTAACATGAATTTTATGTTTCGAAGTAAGAATAGAGATAAAATATGACCAATTAAATTAAATAAAATAAATATATGAGTGTATTACAGATATTGTTGCAGGCATCAGAAGCTATTACTCTTGGTGCAGATAGTATAAAAAATAGTCAGGCAGAGCCTGGAGTATCTACGGCTTCGGAAAGTATTAATTTTTTGGAGCTCTCCCTAAAAGGTGGGTGGATTATGATACCAATTCTCATTTTGTCGGTGGTAGCAATTTATATTTTTATTGAGCGTTATATTGCTATTCAGAAAGCCGCACAAGAAGATGCAAGTTTTATGAAAGAAATACGTGATTATATTTTGCAAGGAAAAATTGAAGAAGCACGTACTCGGTGTAGACATAACACGTCGCCTGTTGCTCTTATGATTGATAAAGGGATTTCTCGTGTTGGCAAACCTTTGAGTGATGTGCGTGAAGCTATAGAAAATGTTGGCAAATTAGAGGTCTTTAAATTGGAAAAGGGATTACCGGCTCTGGCTACCGTTTCGGGAGCTGCACCTATGATTGGTTTTTTGGGTACGGTTATGGGTATGATTCGTGCTTTTTATGATATGGCAAATGCTGCAGGAGGTAATTTCAGTATATCTATGCTTTCTAATGGCATTTACACTGCTATGGTAACAACAGTTGCGGGGTTAATAGTTGGAGTTGTTGCTTATTTGTGTTACAATATTTTGGTAGCAAAAGTGGATAAGGTAGTTAATAAATTAGAGTTGAGAGCTACGGAATTTATGGATTTACTTAATGAACCAACTGAATAATTAATATTATGGCTATAGGATCACGAAATAAAGTAAATGCACAATTTAGTATGTCTTCTATGACAGATATTGTGTTTTTGCTCTTAATATTTTTTATGGTAACATCTACTCAAATTGCACCAAATGGTTTGCAGGTAACTTTGCCTAAAAGTAGTTCGCAAATGTCTGATCGTCCGACTGTTTCTGTGTCTATTAATTCTGATTTGCAGTTTGCTATAAATACTGATATAGTGCCTTTTGAAGAAATTGAAACGCAACTGCAAAATGAACTTCGTGGTACAAGTAATCCAACCATTGTTTTGCGTGTGGATACAAATGTTCCTACCGGCGAAACGGTAAAGATTATGGATATGGCT
This sequence comes from Bacteroidales bacterium, assembly GCA_046482735.1. Lineage (GTDB taxonomy): Bacteria > Bacteroidota > Bacteroidia > Bacteroidales > UBA1715 > JAQICB01. The sequence goes on from JAWOEL010000060.1 coordinate 35,991, forward strand.
AACAGAAATAGATGGAAGTTTGTTCTGGCAACTAAACCTTAATGTGGTATGAAGTTTAATAATAGAAATATTAATGGTTTTGTTGGTACGGTGATATTTCACCTTGCTTTATTGTTTATTTTATTGTCTTTTTCATTTACACCTGCTGAACAGGAATTTCCGGAACCTGAAGGTATAGTTGTTGATTTTGGTGAGATGGTAGAAGGTGATCAGTCTGTGCAAGAAGAGACTGTTGAGCAAGAACAAACGGAAGAACAAGAAGAAGTTGAGCAAACTACAGAGGTTCCGTCGGAAGATGTGCCGGAACCGGATGTGGCAACACAAGAGAATGAGAGTCCTGTTTCTGTGCAAGATTCACAAGCAGCAACTGAAGAGAAGGCTGATGTGCAAGAAGAAATATCTCGTGAAGAAAAAGAACGTATAGAGCGTGAACGTAAAGAGCAGGAAGAAAAAGAGCGTATTGATGCCATGTTTAATAATAAGTTTGATGGTCAATCTGGTAATTCTGATTTTGGACAAGAATCGGGTGATCCTGGTGATTCTCGGTCTACTGCTGTTGGAGATCAAAAAGGTAGCCCCGGAAATCCTTATGGAAATTCTGATGCGACTTCGTGGTCCAAACCTGCAAATACTCAAAACTGTAATAAATCTATTCAATTAACCGTTCGCCTTGATAATTTAGGTAATGTTGTTGCTATTTCACAAATAGAAACTGCGTTAAGTGCACAAGGCTGTATTGATGCTGCTAAAAAAGCTGCTAAAAAGGTGAAATTCCCGTCTGATAAATCTACTATTGGTCCGCGATATGCGGTTATTACGTATGAATATACGATATCACGAAATTAATTGTTTTTAATGGTTTTCTCAATTTTATAATGTACTCCTGCGGGTAATAATATGTGTATGTGTATGTGTTGATTCCTCCATATATTGCGTGTGTTGAGTATATGTTCTTCGGGAAAGGATATTTTTTTGGGGGTGACTTCAATAGTGGCACCTATGTTTTTTGCGTATAATTGTGCCCTTTTTTGGTTTTTTCCGCGAGATGTAGCCTTTACTATTATTGATAAACTGTCTTTGTCTGTGTGTATAATGTCGTACGAAGGTGTGTGGGTAACGTGCCATGCAGTGTCTGTTCTATATATATATGATTCATTGGGTAGTGATATTTGAAAGTTGTTTGTTTCATTATGTAATGAATTCTTTATTGGTGAAATTATAAATGGAGATGTTGTATCTTTGGCAAAATTGTATTGTTCGGTTATTGTTTCTTTATGTGAAAAGTTTGTGTATATATGATATATACTTATTGCTCCCAGCACTGTGGCCGATATCCAAAGTAGGAATACAAAATGCTCAGGTGTTTTATTTTTTATAACACCAATTATAGTGCTTATACCATAAAAGAGTAAAATAATAGGAATGCATAATATGCAATAGAGACTTATAAGGAAATAATTTTTGTGTGCATGTGAAGTAATAATATAATCTAACAGTGAACTAATAGAATTATGAAAGGTTGATAGTATATTATGGTTACTTAAAAAAAATGTATTATTGTGTAGTAGGATGTAACCTATTCCAGCTATAAATGAGACAAATAGTATTGCTCGCAGAATATATTGTAATCCACGAAAAAATGGAAAAGTGTGGTTATTAGTTTTTACGCTTTTTTTTTTACATGAATTTTTGATGTCATGTTCATATTTTGAATAGTGAGATTTTACGTTGTTAATCTCTTCTTTCACTTTTTGTTTTATATATTCTATGTCGAAATAGTTTCCATGCATATCTGCTCTTTGCGATGTTGTTTTTGCTTCGGGAATAATTATCCAGGCAACTATATATAATAGTGGCCCGGCAAAAAATATAGTGCAAAAAACGATAATTCTTATTAATACAACATCTGTGTTGAAATAGTGTGATAAACCGGCACATACGCCACCAAGAACCCTGTTTTGTGTGTCTCGATAAAGACGCTTGTGGTTGGTCTTTTTTTGGTATTCAGATGAATTGTGTTCATCAGACATTCCAAATTCTTCAGGATTGCCCATTATTTCAATTATTTCTTCAATGTCGGTAATTGTTATTACCTGATTAGGGTGAGTTATTTTAGAATATAAAAGTTCACAAATACGAGCTTCAATGTCTGTATAAATCTCATCGGCATTTTGTTCGTTTTGTATATATTGTTTTATGTTATTTAAATATGTTTTGAGTATTTCATAAGCATCTTCGTCTATATGAAACATTGTACGGTTTAGATTGATTGATACTGTTTTTTTCATATTGTATGTGAATTTTGTATGATGTCGTCAACAGATATTTTTATGTTGTTCCATGAATGTTGTAATTCAAGTAAATGTTTTTTTCCTGATGTGGTTATAATGTAATATTTGCGTGGTGGACCACTTTGTGATTCTTCCCATCTGTATGTAAGAAATCCCTCATTTTTGAGTCGGGTAAGTAGTGGATATAAAGTTCCTTCTACAATAAGAAGTTTTTTGCTTTTCATTGTTTGTATAATATCTGATGCATATACATCTTTGCCTGCTGTGATTGATAAAACACATAGTTCTAAAATGCCTTTTTTAATTTGTGACTTCGCGTTAGCCATATACATTGTTTATTAATACAAATATATATAATATTTTTAGTACTATGTGTAATATAGTACTGAAAAATAATTTTTTTTCTGTATTTTGCACAAAAAAACAGATATGGAGATTTTAATACAATCAGAATTAGAAATAAAATCGGGAATTAAAGAGTTTGTAAAGCATATTCCTCGCGGTACAATATGTGCTATTTATGGAAATATGGGAGTAGGAAAAACTACCTGTATTAAAGAAATGTGTAGACAATTGGGAGTGATTGATGAGGTAACAAGTCCTACATTTGCAATAATTAATGAATACAATACCTATACAAATGAGGTGATTTTTCATTTTGATTTATATCGTCTTGAGAGTATTGAAGAGGCTTACAATGTTGGGATAGAAGAGTATTTGTATAGTGGCAACACTTGTTTTATTGAGTGGCCAGAATTAATAGAATCCATATTACCTCCAACTACAATGAAAGTAAGTATAGAAGAAATAAATGGTGGAGCTCGAAAAATAGTAAACAAAATTTAATATACTTGTTGAGTAGAGCATTATCATAGAAATAGTAGTGTGAAGTCAACATTATCTTCTTGTACTGATAATATGGCTTTTATGCTGAGAAAATCGAATTTAGGTATGTTATTAATTAAATAAAATAAGACTGAGAGCCATAACTATCATACCAATAATAAGTCCCCAAATAGTTCTGTGGTGTTCACCATATTCTTCTGCCATTGGTAATAGTTCATCTAAAGAAATATATACCATAATTCCTGCAACACCAGCAAAAATATATCCAAATAAAGAATCATTTAAATAGTTAAAAAGCAGATAATATCCTATAAGTGCACCTATAGGTTCGGATAAACCTGATAGAAACGATAAGCTAAAAGCCTTTTTTTTGTTTTTTGTAGCAAAATAAATGGGAGTGGAAATGGCAATACCTTCGGGTATATTATGAATAGCAATTGCTATGCCAATACCAATACCAAGTTGGGGGTCTTGCAGGGTGGCAAAAAATGTAGCTAAACCTTCAGGAAAATTATGTATGGCTATAGCAAGTGCGGAAAACATTCCCATTCTTTTGAGGCGTTTATGTTTTGCATCTTTTTCGCTTATAATTCCTAATTTGTTAAACTCGTGCGGGTTTTCTGCAGATGGGATGAGTTTATCAATTAATGCTATGAGACCAACACCAGCAAAAAAAGCTATGGTTGTGAATATATATCCTTGTTTTTCACCATATACCGAAGTTAATGATTCGAGAGCTTTTGGAAAAATCTCTATAAATGAAACATATAGCATAACTCCAGCAGAAAATCCTAAAATATATGCCAATATTTTCGGGTTAAAATCTTTTGATAATAATGACATAAGACTTCCAATACCCGTTGCAAGTCCTGCAAAAAGTGTTACGCCAAAAGCAAATAAAACGGTTGAATCCATATAATTAGGTGTGTTTAAAAACCAAAACTAAATCCTAATGAAAAAATAATTCCACCGGGTATAATAAATGCCATTGTTTTTTTGAATTTTCGGTTAATTTTTTGTCACCTAATACTTTGTATTTATCTTCATGTTCTCCCACGAAATAAGAGTAGCCACCTTCAATAAAAAATCTATGTTTATGAGATATATCCCAACTTCTTCCAACGGTAAACTGGGCATTAATTGTTGGATATAAATTAAGTGAAACTTCTGTTATAGATCTGTCAGATAGTTCCAATTCAATTGGTATGTTTCTACCACCACCGGAGCGTTTAAATGTACCCCGAATATATAAATCAGTAGCTCGTGGAAGATAATATTGGAGTTGGAGTGAGCCGATGTATCCCCAGCTGCCAATACCTCCACCAATTTCAAAAATTATATTTTCATGTATTTTTTTATACAATCCAATACCAAATATGCCAACAGAATTATTTATGCCGGTACTTCCGGTAATACCACTTGAACTGAATTTTTCATATTCATAAGCTTCAATAGTGTCATTTTGTGCCAATACGTATGAGCTTGTACAGATAAAAAGAATAGCACTAACAATTAATTTTTTCATAATTATGCAGTTTTAATTGTTAAATATAACAAATATAGAAACTTTTATAGTGAAAAAAACATATAATTTTATTATAAAATAAAAAAGAGGTTGTTTTTTTTAAACAACCTCTTTTTTTATGTGTATTTTTTGTGTAAAAGTTTAGAAAGTGTATGATTTTACATCATGCCACCCATGCCACCCATTCCTGGAGCACCTCCACCCATTGGTGGTGCCGGGTCTTCACTTTTTTCTTCAGCAAGTACACATTCTGTTGTTAGCAACATTCCAGCAATTGAACCTGCATTTTCAAGTGCAACACGAGCAACCTTTTTCGGATCAATAATACCTGCTTTTTTCAAATTTTCAAATTTTTCTTCACGAGCATTATATCCATAATCATCTTTACCTTCACGTATTTTTTGAATAATAACCGAACCTTCGTCGCCGGCATTAGAAACTATTTGGCGGAGTGGTTCTTCAATAGCACGTTTAATGATTTCAATACCGGTTGTTTCATCGTCGTTATTTCCGGTAAGGTTTTCTAGAGCAGCTTGTGCACGAATAAATCCAACACCACCACCTGGTATAATTCCTTCTTCTACAGCAGCACGAGTTGCACTTAGTGCATCTTCTACACGGTCTTTTTTCTCTTTCATTTCAACTTCAGTAGTTGCACCAATATATAGTACCGCTACGCCACCTGCCAATTTAGCAAGGCGTTCTTGTAGTTTTTCTTTGTCATAGTCTGATGTGCTTGCTTCAATCTGACTTTTGATTTGATGAACACGTGCTTCAATTTGATCTTTTTCGCCAGAACCGTTAACAATTGTTGTGTTTTCTTTGTCTATAGATACTTTTTCACAACTTCCAAGCATATCTATAGTGGCAGATTCTAATTTAAGGCCTGTTTCTTCAGAAATAACGGTACCGCCAGTAAGAATAGCAATATCTTGAAGCATTTCTTTTCTTCTGTCACCAAATCCCGGTGCTTTAACTGCAGCTATTTTAAGAGAACCACGTAGTTTATTTACAACCAATGTTGTTAAAGCTTCTCCATCTACATCTTCTGATATAATCAATAGAGGTCTACCGTCTTGCACTGTAGTTTCAAGAATTGGCAGAAGATCTTTCATTGTTGAGATTTTTTTGTCGTACAACAGAATGTATGGATTTTCTAATACTGTTTCCATTTTTTCTGTATCTGTAACAAAGTATGAAGATAAATATCCTCTGTCAAATTGCATTCCTTCAACAATCTCAACGCTTGTTTCAGTTCCTTTTGCTTCTTCAACTGTAATTACACCTTCTTTTTTAACCTTTCTCATAGCTTCTGCAATGAGTTTACCTATTTCTTCATCGTTGTTTGCAGAAATACGTGCTACTTGTTCTATTTTATCTCCGTCTCCCGGAATGTTTTCGGTTAGGGTGTCTAAATATTCAACAACAGCTTTTACTGCTTTGTCTATTCCTCGTTTCAAATCCATTGGATTTGCACCAGCTGCTACATTTTTTAGCCCAACGTTTATGATTGATTGAGCAAGAACTGTTGCAGTTGTTGTACCGTCTCCTGCATCATCGTTGGTTTTGGAAGCTACTTCTTTTACTATTTGAGCTCCCATATTTTCAAATGCATCTGACAGTTCTATTTCTTTGGCTACTGTTACGCCATCTTTTGTGATTTGTGGAGCTCCAAATTTTTTGTCGATAACTACATTTCGTCCTTTGGGGCCTAATGTTACTTTTACTGCATTTGCTAATGCATCAACTCCTTTTTTGAGAGCATCTCTAGCTTCTAATTCGAATTTTATTTCTTTAGCCATAGTTATTTCTTTTTTGTAATTAATTAAAGAATTAGTAATAAATCATTTTGGGAAAGTAGTAGATAGTCTTCACCATCTATAGATAATTCTGTTCCTGCATATTTCCCGTATAGTACAGAATCTCCAACAGACACTTCCATTTCTTCATCTTTTTTAGCTTTTCCTACCGCAACTACTTTACCTTGTAGTGGTTTTTCCTTTGCTGAATCAGGAATTATTATTCCTCCTGCAGTTTTTTGTTCTGCTTCTTCTGGTTTCACTAAGACCTTACCCGCAAGTGGTCTACCTTTAATTTCTGCCATATCTTTTATGTTTTTGTAATTTAACTTTAATTTTCGTTTCATCTATAGCATGTTTTATGCCATAGTGTTTTTTCTTCTTATTAAAGAACTTTTGTCAGTGTGGAGTATGCTCTTGTATTATTTTGTGGGAATTACTAATAGAATTACCTGTTTTGACATAAAAAAAATGTCAGCATGCGTGACATACTGACATTTTTTTGTATTTGTATTAATGGTATTTAAATCTAATGTGTTGTGTGAAATTTAATTTTCTTCTTCTTGTAAAAAATCATCTGCTGTTTGAACGTCTTGAGGTATATTCATTTGTTCAGCAGGTGTATTCTCTTCAAAATAAGATTTTTTCTCAACTTGTTGTCTCTTTTCTAATGATGCAGTTGACATAAAACAGAAAAAAACAAGAGCAATAGCTAATGACCATGTTGCTTTTTCTAAAAAGTCAGTTTCTTTTTTTACTCCCATCATTTGACCCGATGCAGAAAAGTTTGAAGCAAGTCCTCCTCCTTTTGAGTTTTGAACAAGAACTATAAGTACTAATAAAATACTTGTGATAATGATTAAAATGTTAAAAACTAAATCCATGATATCTATAATTAATTAATTTTTTCTTCTATTTCTGAAATTTGATTTGCAAAGTAAACACTTTTTTCGGGATATTTCAAACTTAATTTTTTGTATATTTCAAGTGCTTTTGAATAATTTTTTTGTGATACGTATATTTTTGCTAATGTTTCGGATAAATATTCTTTTTCTTCTACGCTATTTTCTGATATATCTTTTGTTTCTTCTTCGGGTGGAGGTGTGTCTTTGAGGCGGGTTTTGAAATCTGGTTGTTTTGCAATGAATGCATCAATAGGGTTTGATGTATCTAATTCTTTTTCAGATAATTCTTCGTTTTTAAACCACATGTTGCTTGCATGAACTGTTGTTTTTTTACTTTTTTTCGAATCTTTTTTTTGTTTGTGAGGGGTATCTGTTTTGCTAGTATTTTCGGTGTTTTTTGAATCAAAATCAAATAAAAAGGGTTCATCGTCTTTTTCTTGTGTATGAGCTGCTTTTCTCGTCTGGTTTATTTCTTCTTTTTGCGGTTTTTCGTAAGTTGCATCTTTTACATCTTCTGTATTAGCTAGTTCGATTAATTCGTCTTTTTCTTCTTCAGGTTTTTCTGTTGTTTTACTTTCTGATGAGTGCACGGCATTATCAGTTGTAGTGTTATTTTTTTCTTCAATTTCTTGAATGCGTTGTAAAATAATGTCTGCTAATGATTGTTCTTTTTGGTTTGTTTCTTCTTCTGGTGGGGGCGTATCGTGCGAAATGTCGTTTTCTGAGCTTGTTTCAAATTCTTTTTCCGGTGATGATGTCTCTTTGATCGTTGATTTTTGAGAATTATTTATATTTTCAGTATGTTCTGTTGGTGTTTCTGTAGAGTTTTCAGCTAAAGATGTGTTGATTTGTTCAACATCGGCGTCATCTTTAATTGTGTTATGAATAACAGAATCTTTTTCTGAGTTTTTTTCGTCAGATATTTTGTCTTTTTGATCTGGGGGTAGAGAGTCTTGTGTGTGTGTGGCGATTTTTGTTTCTTGCGTATTCGAAATATCTGCTGTGTCTTCGACTTCGTCTTTTTTAGTTGTTTGTGTCGCCGTTGTATAGGGCAGAGAAGAAGTGTCTACTGAAACTTTATCTGTAATATTATTATCAGTAGAATTATTAGTTTTTTCTATATCACTATTTTCATTTTCAATATTCTGATGTGTGTCATCAATTTCATTTTCCGGTGCAAAGGTAACCGGCGTTGTGTTGTTGTGAATTAAGGAAAATAAAATAGATCTGTTGCCTACATATGTAGCAGCAATTTTAAGTTGTTCGTTGTATCTGATACTTGAATTGTTGTGTAATCCTTTGATGTATAGTAAGTGTGCTGTTTGGAAATACGGATATTGTTTTATCACCTCTTCGAGTTCGTGAGTTGATGTAGAATCAATGGATTCGGGGTTCTTTATATATTGTAAAATGAGTTCTTGGTTCATATGTGTTATCACTTTTTTATGAAATTAAAAATACAAAGAAATTACCAATTGGCAACAGAATCCATAAATATTTCGGTAATTATTTCATCAATCATTTCCGGAATATATGATTTTTCCACACTGTCGCCACCCGATGCTTCAAATTCGCGAGTGGAAGTATATCTTTTTTTGAAATTTTTTGTTGGGTCAATATTATTTGTGTGTTCTATTTCTACAGAAATTGTAAGTTTGTTTTGGGCAGCTTCCTGACTAGCAGTAACTCCTAAATATGAAACATCATATGTGACAATTTTTCCTTTAAATTCCAGATGACCGTTTTGGTTTACGTGTTGAAGTCCGGCTTGTGAACGAAATTTATTTTTAAGTTCTTCTGTTATGTCATTGCTTAATGTAGGTACTGTTTGTTGAGATTGATTCGCTATATGCGATACAGAAAATGTTTGCACTTCAGGAGAAATTGATTTTCCTGAAAGGGAGTAGTTTACGGAACAACTGTTTGTTAATGCACTAATGATAATGAGTATGATGCTGATTTTTTTCATAGGTTTATGTTATTGGCTCATATTTGTCTGATGTAGCTTGTTGTGATTTGTGTGTGTACTAAAATTGTTGCTTTCACAATTATCATTGCAATGTGTGCCATAATTGGCTCATAATAGTTCGGATTATTCTTGTATATTATATTCTTTTATTTTTCTATATAAAGTACGTTCAGAGATTCCTAATTCTTCTGATGCTGGTTTTCGTTTTCCTTTATGTTTGGCCAAAGCTTTTTTAATAAATTCTTCTTCTTTGTTTGCCAAAGACAGAGACTCTTCAACAATTTCTTGAGTGTCTTCAATGTCTATATTATCTGAGTGGGGCTGAGATTGTGCTTGGTTATCGTTTTCTTCTTGAAATTGCTCGGGTATATGAAAATTCTGAGGAGAAGAACTGTCGTCAATTATTGTATTTAACACATGTTCTTGTTCGTGTGTCATGTGTATATTATGTTCGTTTTCTTGAAAAATAGAATGAACAATTTTTTTAAGTTCATTCATATCCTTTTTCATGTCAAATAGTAGTTTAAATAAAATTTCTCGTTCGGATGAGTAATTTGCCTCTTCAGAATTTTTAGGAATAAGAGCAGGGAAGCGTGTTTCGTATGTGTGTGGTAAATATGTTTTAATAATGTCGTATGTAATAAAACGTTCTTTCTCTATTACAGAAATTTGTTCGGCAATGTTTTTTAGTTGTCTAATGTTTCCGGGCCATCTGTATTTTAATAGTAAATCAATAGCTTCATTTTGAAACGATAGTTTTGGCATATTATATTTTTCGCAACTATCATTCGAAAATTTTTTGAATAATAAAAATATGTCATCTTTTCTGTTTCGTAAAGGTGGAATATTTATTGGTACAGTATTGAGCCTGTAAAATAAATCTTCTCTGAATTTCCCGTTTTCTATAGCTTTATGAAGATCAACGTTAGTGGCAGTTATTATGCGAACATCTGTTTTTTGAACTTTTGATGAACCTACTCTGATAAATTCTCCGTTTTCGAGAATGCGTAATAACCTAACTTGCGTACTCAACGGTAATTCCCCAACTTCATCTAAAAAAATAGTTCCACCGTTAACAACTTCAAAATATCCTTTTCTGTTGTCTACTGCTCCGGTAAAAGCTCCTTTTTCGTGACCAAATAGTTCTGAATCTATTGTTCCGTCGGGTATTGCTCCACAGTTAATCGGTATATACTGATTGTGTTTTCGGGGACTGTTTTGATGTATAATTTGCGAAAAAACTTCTTTTCCGGTACCGCTTTCTCCCGAAATTAGTACAGAAAGATTGGTTGGCGCAATTTGTAATGCTGTTTCAATAGCTCTATTTAATTGAGGTGTATTCCCAATAATTTCAAATCGTTGTTTTACTTGTTGAATGTTCATAGACTATTTTTTTTCAAAAATAAGAAATTATTAGATTTTCCGATACCTTTTTTTGTAAAATGATTATCTTTATTTGGCAAGATTATTGTAGTTTGTGAAACTATTGTTGCGTTCTCATGCAACTGTTTTGTATAATAAGTAGTCAATTAAAAAAAATTATAGTTATGAAAAATATATTATATCTTTTTGTTTGTATGATGTTTCCGGTATTTGCTTTTGGTCAATGGGGAGATGAAGATTCTAATGATAATCAAATATCACACGATAAACTTGAAACAACTAATGCTGCTCGAGCTCAGTGGACTGCTGATGTGATAGATGTAGGTAATACATTACATAATCAGCCCATTCAGGCAAAGTTTGAAGTTACCAATACAGGTAATGCTCCATTAATTATTTCAAAAGTGGCACCTGCTTGTGATTGTACTGCTCCGGATTGGCCAAAACGTCCTATTATGCCCGGGCAAAAGGCGTATATCGTGTTGGAATATGATGCAGAGTCTCTTGGTAAGTTTCAGAAGGGGGCTGTTGTTACTATGAATACAAATCCTTCACAGTATAATATTGTAATGAAAGGTGTTGTGCAAAAAGAATAAAAAAGCATATCAATGTATTAATCAGGTGAAAAAAAGTGGTTTATTCTTGTAACCACTTTTTTTTGTTGTTAATTTTTTGGTTTTTTATTCCCCTTACCAAGATTTTTATTACTTTTATCTCTAAATAAATATAGTAGTGTGATGAATGTTTTTTATAATGTAGGATTGTATTTTATACTTATGAAGCGCGTGTTTTCTAAACCGGATGATTCGCGAGAATATTTTAAATTAATAGGTAAAGAAATAGTAAGTGTGGGGTATAATTCACTTTTAATTGTGTTTATTATATCTTTTTTTATGGGTGCTGTGATAACTTTGCAGACAGCATATAATATGGAAAACCCTATTTACCCTGATTATTTGATAGGTTTGGGAACGCGCGATAGTGTTATTTTGGAGTTTTCCTCTACAATTGTTGCTTTAATTTTAGCTGGAAAAGTAGGTTCGAGTATTGCGTCTGAAATTGGAACTATGCGTGTAACGGAACAAATAGATGCGTTGGAAATGATGGGGGTGAATTCTGCAAGTTTTTTGATTTTACCGAAAGTAGTTGCGTCTTTGTTATCTTTTCCTGTACTGTGTGTCTTTAGTATTATTTTTGGTATTGCGGGTGGTTGGGCTGCCGGCGAGTTTAGTGGAGAGGTGCCGAGTGCACAATATATATATGGTATTCAGTATATGTTTATTCCATATTATGTGGTGTATAGTTTAATTAAAATGGTGACGTTTGGTTTTATTATTATTACAGTTTCCAGTTATTTTGGATACTATACAACCGGAGGTTCTTTAGAGGTCGGTAGGTCAAGTACCCGTGCTTTTGTGAGTAGTAGCCTTGTTATATTATTGTTTAATCTTATTCTTACATCTATTTTATTATAATGATAGAACTTCAGCATATATCAAAGTCGTTTCGCGATACTCAAGTGTTGCATGATATTTCAACAATATTTGATGAGGGTAAAGTTAATTTAATTATTGGTGAAAGTGGTTCGGGGAAAACGGTATTGTTAAAATCAATAGTTGGCTTGCATGAAGTCGATAGGGGAAATGTGTTTTTCCATGGTCGTGATTTTACACTCATGAATGAAAAAAAACGAAAAGAAATTCGTAAGGAAATTGGTATGGTTTTTCAGGGGAGTGCCTTGTTTGATTCCAAGAATTTGGAAGAAAATGTAATGTTTCCTTTGCAAATGTTTGCACATATGACTGATGAGGAGGCTCGCGAACGTGCTAATTTTTGCCTAAAACGTGTGCAGGTGGTAGATAAAAATAATTTATATCCTGCTGAAATTAGTGGTGGTATGAAAAAACGCGTTGCAATAGCTCGTGCAATAGCTCTTAATCCTAAATATCTCTTTTGTGATGAACCTAATTCAGGTCTTGATCCTAAAACTTCAATAGTTATTGATAATTTAATACAAGAAATTATTACTGAATATAATATTACGTGCGTGATTAATACGCATGATATGAATTCTGTAATGGAGGTAGGTGAGAAAATTGTATTTATAAATAAAGGACATATGTGGTGGGAAGGTGGTCGTGATGATATATGGCATGCAGATAATAAAGAATTATATGATTTTTTATTTGCATCTGATTTAATGAAAAAAATGAGAAAAAAAATGATATGAGGTATTTTCGGTTTGTTTGTGTCCTGTTTGTGTCTATTGTGTATGTAAGCGTTTTGTCTGCTCAGCAGTTCGAGACATATAATGGTAAGCAGGTTGTCGCACGTACTATAATTTTTAAATATCAGTCGCAGCTTAAATCATCACGTTGAACAAATCAATAGAGGATGCTGATATAAATAAAAACGTGGGTGACGAATCTTAGTTTGGCTAATTTAAAATAATGCTTAGTTCAGAAGCATCGGGTTTTGACAAAATCCTTAAAGTACCAAGGACACTAAAAATAAAATCCGATTTTTTAAATAGGTAAAGCGGAAACTTACACAATAATATAGGTCTTTCAAAAATTAAGAAAACCCGGGAACTCAATTTTTAATGAAAAAGAACTCCATATCCAGTTAGGCAGCTTTACACTTAGCGGGCGCTAAGTTTTGAA
>JAWOEL010000047.1:0-27813 GCA_046482735.1 Bacteroidales bacterium
GCATTTTTATTCTTATATTTTTTAGATAGAAATAATATCCTGTATGATACACTTGGAAATAAAAGAATAGCTGATAATACATTGGTTGCTTTAACTTTAATGATAGCTGTTAGTAACCCAAATGAAAAAGATACAATGATAAAAATTATTGTGAATTTAATTAATCAAAATAATTAACGAAACGCTAATAACCAAAAATCCACCCACCACACAATCCCCAACCTAAATTTCCGGTTTCACATATGCAGGGGGATTTTTTGAAAACACACAAAAACCTTTAAAAAACAAGCACGTTTTAAAATCTGCAGACATATTGTTGAATCTATTTCTATACACCAACACAGTGCCGAAATGTATACACGAATCCGGTAGGAGTATAATATCTGTAGAATAAAAACACAGGTCGTGTTCCTGAATCCGTTAGGATTCACACAACAAATACATGCGACATTCTTCGGAGTCGTGAAATAACATGATACTGATGTGCGATTTTCTTCAGACGTGTAACCACGCTGTGGTTGAGGGGAGGAGCTTTAGATTCAATTTAAGACCTCACAGTAAAAGTGTTGTAATTTTTTCTCAGTATCTGGAAAAAATGATGGCTTGGTTTTTGGAGGCGTGCATTAGCGTTTATTGGAACAAACTAGGAAAACAAAGTAAAACTTAATATAAACGATAGAATTAATCAAATATGAAAACAAAAATTACATTATGGATACCGGCAATTGTATTTGCATTATCCTCATTATTTTTAGTAACAAATTGTGAAAAAGACGATGATGTAACAACTGATCCAACTATTCCGGTAGTAAGCACTAACGAAGTAACCGAAGTAACCCAAACCACTGCAACAAGTGGTGGGAGTATTTCAAGTGATGACGAAGCCACAGTAACAGAACAAGGTGTATGTTGGAGTACATCTCAAACCCCAACTATTGCCGATAATAAAACCACAGAAGGTACCGGAGCGGGGAGTTTTACAAGTGCTATTACTGGTTTAACAGCAAATACCACCTACTATGTGCGAGCGTATGCAACTAACAGTGCAGGAACAGGGTATGGTAGTGAAATCTCGTTTACAACACTTGAAGATAATGATGATAGTGGCGATGATACCGGTAATATTGTATTTAATCCAAATATCACCTATGGTTCTATGTCCGATATTGATGGCAACACATACAAAACTGTAACCATAGGCACCCAAACATGGATGGCAGAAAATTTAAAAGTTACCCAATATAACGATGGAACAAGCATCCCACATGTAACCGATTCTATAGCATGGAGTGAATTAACCACCGGAGCATTATGCGATTATGATAATATACCGTTAAATTCTGAAACATATGGTAAATTATATAATTGGTATGCTGTAAATACCGGTAATTTATGCCCTACGGGTTGGCATGTGCCAAGTGATGACGAATGGACAACTTTTGAAAATCACCTAATTGCAAATGGTTATAATTACGATGGCACTACTACCGACGATAAAATAGCAAAAGCAATGGCAAGTTCAAATGGTTGGAAAACTAGTTCAGCTCAAGGAGCAATTGGTAATACTGATTATCCTGAAAAACAAAATGCAAGCGGTTTTACAGCCCTTCCGGGTGGCTATCGTAGCAGTATTGGAGCATTCGTTGGAGGCAACGGTATATGGTGGAGTGCTACCGAGGACGATGCCGAGGACGCTTGGTTCCGGTACATGCACTACAATGACTGCAATGTGCGCAGAGGCAGTAACGGCAGCAAGGAGGATGGTTACTCTGTCCGTTGCTAAGGGACTAGATTTTATTTGATTTACCCTGTTAAATAAGGCAAAGCCTTCCACGAAGTGGATTTAACAGGGTGAATTTGACTATTTGTTTATTTCCCCCGCCAAAGGTGGAGTCGATTTTTTGAAAACTGTCTGAACCACTCATTAAGCTGATAAAATGATGTACTATGATTATAAAAAAACCTTATATCAGTGATTGATAATAACATAAATAGTAAATCAACGAAATCAATAAATCAAACAAATCAGTGGTTCAGACAATATTGAAGGCTACGGTTACTGGTTCTACGAGTACGTGGTACCGTAACATGACGAGTTTATATAATACCAGCGTTTATTCAATTCAAGACCTCACAGTAAAAGTGTCGTAATTTTTTCTCAGTATCCGAAAAAAAAATGTACTTTTATAGAAAATAGAGGAAATGGCAGGAGGTTTTGAGGTGGGCTGCCCTTACAAACAGAGATGCATTATGTAAGAAAAATCATTTTTTCTTACATAACAAGTTTGCTATTTAAAAATTTTGCTAATTTCTTAAATAAGACGTATCTTTGATAAAGAAAATTTTAAAAATGAAGAATTTTAAAGCGGGTAGATATATTAATCAAGGAACGTATAAAAGTTTTCAGCCTGAAAAAATCAATAAACAATGGGTTTTGGATGATATGGAATTAGTAGGTCTTCTAAGTCAGGCAGATAGGCAACTTGGACGATTGGATATGTATTCTGAGTATATCCCAAATATTGATTTGTTTATCAGTATGCATATCGCTAAAGAAGCTACAAAGTCCAGTAAAATTGAAGGAACAAAAACCAATATTGAGGAGGCATTGCTGGATAAAGAGGATGTTAATGAGGAAAAAAGAAATGATTGGGAAGAAGTTCAAAATTATATATCTGCATTACACTCAGCAATTGAAAATTTGAAAAAGTTACCTTTTTCTTCAAGATTAATTAAAGAAACCCATACAACACTATTAACAGGAGTAAGAGGAAAACACAAGTTGCCCGGAGAATTTAGACGAAGTCAAAACTGGATAGGTGGAGCTTCAATAAGTGATGCAACATTTATTCCTCCAACATTTGAATCAGTAAATGACCTCATGAGTGATATTGAAAAATTTGCACATTCAGAAGAATATTATTTTCCGGATTTATTGAAAATCGCACTTATTCATTATCAATTTGAAACAATTCATCCATTTTTGGATGGAAATGGTAGAGTTGGACGATTGATGATAACTTTATATTTAGTAGAAAAAGGAATACTTAAAAAGCCCATATTATACCTTTCCGATTTTTTTGAAAGAAATCGAACTTTGTATTATGATAATCTAATGCGAGCCAGAGAGAAAAATGATATAACACAGTGGTTTAAATTCTTTTTAGTAGGAGTTGTTGAGACTGCCAAAAACAGTATTGAAACATTTGATGGTATTTTGAAGTTACAGAAGGAAATTGAAATTAAGATTCAAAGTTTAGGAAGTCGTTCAAATAATGCAATGTTAATAATTAATCACTTGTTTCAGAAACCAATAATAGATGCACAATCAGCCAATCAAATAACCAAATTATCTTTACCTTCTGTATATAAACTAATTAATGATTTGGAGGAATTGAAAATAGTGGAGGAAATTACAGGTGGAAAACGAGGGAGGTTATTTGTGTTTAAAGAATATTTAGAATTATTTACATAACGTTTGCTAATAATAAGAATAACCAAAAATCAACCCACCACACAATTCCCAACCTAAATCCTCGGTTGAACTAAATCTTTGGTTTTTACATAGGGGGTATATTTGAAAATACAAAAACACTTCAAAAATAAGCAAACATAGTATTGAATGCATTTCTATATACCAACACAGTGCCGAAATGTGTAGACGACTCCGGTAGGAGTCAAATATCTGTAGAATAAAAACACAGGTCGTGTTCCTGAATCCGTTAGGATTCACACATTAAAAACATACGACATCCTCCGGAGTCGTGAAATATGATGATACTGATGTGCAATTTTCTACAGACATACAACCACGCTGTGGTTGAGGGGGGGCTTTAGATTTAATTTAATACCTCACAGTAAAAGTTCCGTAATTTTTTCTCAGTATCCGAAAAAAATGAAAAATGGTGTTGAGGTGTGTATATACATATATGTTGTGGTTGAGTGTTGATAGTATTTTGGGAAAATTCTACTTACGAGTTTATACACTTTTGTGTGGATAATAACTTATTTTCTCTAATATATTTATATTTTTACAGGTTTTAATTTCGTGTAGTTTGTTTTGAGTCATTATACAATAATACCAATTTATTATTTTTGTGCTTGTTTCGTTCTCTTATGTGTTTATGTAACAGGTCATTCATTTTTATATGTAATTAGATATAAAAATAACAATAATTTACAATCAGTTGTATATAAAATGTTGATTGGAATTATTGGGATTGTTTCTTGTGGTGCAATTTTATATACTCGTGGTAATACTTTGTATGTGGGGCTTGTGTTGTTTGGTATATTATTTTTTTTGCATGCTAAAAAAAATTATAATCGTGTTAAAACCGCATATATTACAAGTATTATCAATGAATTGAAAATACTTGGTTATTTTGCAATATGTATTTTTGTATTTATACTATGTATTGCCTTTATTTTTGCATATTCTCATGACCCTCAGTGGGCGATTCAAGATTATTCGTATTATGCCAGAATAGCTCATATATTAGTTACTCATGGTGTTGAAACTAACGCTTTTAATCTTGCCATGCCTGGCAATACTTTATTTGAAAAGGCACATTTTTACCATTATTTTGAATTATGGTTTACCGGAATTGTATCAAAAGTATTTCGTTTAAATTCTCTGTATACTCTTATTTATATTGTTCAACCTGTTCTTTTAAGTCTTGTTGTTCTTTTATTACGTATTTATTTTGTTAGAAGATATGCTAAAAGATTATCAAATTATGTGTTGAGTATTTTACCTTTTGGTCTTGTTTTTATTTCTTCTGCTGCTCATTTAGCAAATTATGTGCAAGATTTTTGGTTTAGTGCTGAGCCATTTATGTGCTATTATAACATAAAATTGTCAACTGTTTACATTGTTGTTTTATTGTATCTTACTATTTCACGACATTCATATCGTGTGATTGTGCCGGTAGTTTTGGTAATGTTTGTATATCCTTCAACAATACCAATTACTTTAGGTGGCTTAAGTGTATATGCAATAATTTCGAAATTCTGGTATAGAAAGAATATCTCTTTAGAATTGATTGGTTTATGTACAGTTCTTTGTGCCGTGGTTGTAACTTATGGGTTTCAAAAAAATGATTCTACGGTTTATTCAATAACAGATTTTGTCGTTTCAAAAATGCAATCGTTACATCTTGAGAGTCTACAATTGTTAATTAGTGATATTTTATATTATTATGTGAGGTTATATGGATTATATGTTTTATTTATTATTCTATTGTTTTCTGCAACCAAAAGAATATGTAATGATGTTTCGTGTACTCAGGATGTGTTTTTGATTTTAGGTATGCTTGTTGCAAGTTTTGTTTCGGATTTTCTGCTCTATGATGTTGGAGATTGGTATCAATTACACAGTAATTTTTTTATACCGTTTTTTACTATTATCCTTTTTTTGAGTATTGTAGATTCATTTGTTTTTAAAAAATATAACTTGCTAGTGTGTAGTTTGATTATGCTTCAGTTAATTTCGTTTGTGATATATTGTAATGAAAGTGGATTTTTTAAAACAGGATATAATAAAGAAAAGTATGCTTTTTTAAAACATGAATTTTTGAATAAAAATTTTTCATCTGCATATATCAAAAAGCTTGACATATCAAAAAATCAATATTCTGGGAATGTGAATTTTTTACAACCATTTCCGGAAATTTCCCGGTTTACAAATCATTATTATCCTGTATATTTATCTGCTCATAAAACATTTGCTCCAACACATAATAATGTTCCGATAAATAAAACTATTGAAAAATCTCCATTTTATCAGTTTATTAATGATTCTATGCGAACTAACATATATAATCTTGCAATTGATTATATTTCATTACATTCTGTTAAATATTTATTTATTGAAAAAGAAGCATCGTTTGATTCAGTTTTGTATAAATTACCTGTTGATTCAAAATTTGAATATAATGATGAGGACTATATAATTGTTCGGTTAAAATGGTGAATGAATTACAGTTCTTTAATTTCCCTCTGCATTTTTTTTGTCAGTTTACCAAAAGCAAGTTCATACGAATGATCAATCAATTTACAGATCTCTGCATAGTGCATGTTTCCGGATAAATATATGGTATTCCAGTGTTTTTTATTGAAATGAAAAGCCGGGGTGATTTCGGGGTGTTGTTCTCGTAATTCAATTACCAAATCAGGATCGCATTTTAATGTTATACCTCTGTTTTTGTCTGATAAATCGAGTAAGGCAAACAGTTTATCCCCAACTTTAAAAACCAATGCGGTGTCGTTAAATGGTAAACTTTCGTGTACGCCTTGTTTTGATAAACAGTATTCGCGGATGTCTTCAATTGAATTCATAAAATTATGTTTATTGTATTTTAAGGCAAGATATAAAAAAAGAGTTATACATAATATATTATTGTTTGACATATTTTGTCGTAATTAAGTTTAATATGATGCATTAGAGATGTCATCTCTTAATTTTTTTTTATATTTTTGACCATATGAACTGAATTGTAATTGATGATTTACGAAACAGTTAGCTTACGTATAATGAATATTGTGCATGTACAAGGTGTTTGATGGCTTGAAAAAAGTATGGTGTACCCTTCTGCAATTGGCAATGAGGTATGACCTTTGAAAATAATTAAATTAAATATATGAAACGAATTTTTATTATTCTGTGTATTCTTTCTGGTTTGAGTGTGTCTGTTTGTGCACAGACATCATTGCGAGAGGCCAATGATGCGTTTGCAGGATATGAATACACCAAGGCAATTACTAAATATAAAAGTATATTTGAATTGTACAATGACGACGTAGAACAGCAATCTGTAATAGCATATAAAATTGGATATTGTTACAAAAAAACATCACAGCCGCGTCATGCAGAATTGTGGTTTCAAAAAGCTGCTGATTTACAAGTAGATAATCCTCTTGTGTTTTTGTATTTAGCCGATGCTCAACGTATGAATGAGAAATTTGATAAAGCTATTGAGAATTATGAATATTACAAAAGCTCTATGCCTCAGGATAATAGAGCAGAAAAAGGCATAGAGTCCTGTAATTTGGCTCAGGAATGGATGAATGATCCAACCGAATATGTGGTGACAAACTTAGCTTTTGTGAATACCGAATTTATGGATTATTGTCCATTTTTTTTTAATTACAAAGGGAGACAGGGAATATATTTTTCTTCAACAATGCCTGATTCCCGGGGAGATGAGATACATGGTGGAACAGGACAAAGTTTTGCTGATGTATATGTGTCGTATACAGATGTAAAAAAAGCATGGACATATCCCAAACCCCTTGCTGCTACTATTAATACACAATATGAGGAGGGATGTGCTTCGGTTACTTCAGATAATAAAGAATTGTTTTATACTTCTTGTAAATATGAAGAAAAAAAGTCTGTTCCGTGTCGTATTTTTTCTTCAGAACAAAAAGATGCTGAATGGGAAAAAGGAACGCGTATTGAATTAGCTGATATAAAAAAAGATACATATGATTATGCTCATCCGAGTATATCGCATGACGGTAAAACTTTGTTTTTTACTTCGAACAGAAAAGGTGGGTATGGCGGATACGATATTTGGTATACAACCAGACCTGATGTAGATGAACCGTGGGAACGTATACGCAATGCAGGTGGTGTTATTAATACACCGGGCAATGAAGTTTTTCCGTATTTACGTCCTGATAGCACATTATTTTTTGCCTCAGATGGTCATTTAGGTATGGGGGGCTTAGATATATATCGTGTAAACAGTGATGCGAAAGGACGCGATTATGTTCTAAATATGTTATACCCAATTAATTCTTCAGCAGATGATTATGGTATTTCTTTTTATGAAGATACCGAAGAGGGGTTTTTGACATCAAACAGGAAAGGTACTCAGGGGTATGATGATATTTATCATTTTAAATTACCTATTCGTGATTTTATGTTAACCGGAACGGTGAAAAATGAAATGACCGAAGAGCCCATACCGTATGCTAATATTCGATTAATTGGCAGTGATGGTTCTTCTATAGAAACAAGTGCCAATGAAGATGGTGAATATTCTTTTGAACTTAATCCGCAAACAAATTATGTGATTTTGGCACTTCATGATAATTTTTTAAACTCAAAATACAAAATATCGACGTATGGTTTGCAAAAAGATAAAGAGTTTAAGATAACTATGTATATGACTAAAATTGACATACCGGTTGAAATACCAAATATTCTATATGACGTGAATCGATGGGAATTGCGGCCGGAATCTATTGTTGCTTTAGAAAAACTTTTAGAAATCCTTCGTGATAATCCGCATATTGTAATTGAGTTAAGTTCGCATACCGACTATCGGGTAGGGGCTATTTCTAATGAAGAGTTATCTCAGCGTCGAGCACAATCTGTAGTTGATTTTCTTATAGCAAGAGGTATAAAATCTGATAGATTATATCCAAAAGGATATGGTGCAACTCGTCCTAAAAAAATAGATTTGCGTCATTCTGAATTATATAGTTTTTTGAAATTAGGTGACGTGCTTACGCCTGAATTTATTAAAACATTAGAACCCGCTCAGCAAGAAATTGCACATCAAATAAACAGACGTACTGAGTTTCGTGTAATAGCTACTGATTATGTAAAGTGACATGAATATTTGACAGTATAGCATATTGTAGGAAGGCTTTGATCAATAATGAATCAGCCGAATTATGTAAACATTCCAACATTTATGAGAATAATAGCACTCCGGGATTATTACCTATACATATAAACTCATTGGTACTCATAATGTATATACACAGCAGGTGTAATACTGCTGTTAGTATAGGTTTTTGTCCGCTTTAAAGTTGTATTGGTTATATACGTTTCATACATATACTAGCCAGTACAGGATATAATTACCACTATTAATAAAATGATTATGTAATCATAATCGTATGTTATTTAGAGCATTAGTATGGTTTGAGCGTAGTATTTTTAGGTTTTTTTAATGAATAGGTTTTTGCTTTTGATTTTTTTAATTACTTTTGTCCTATTATAGAAAAAACGAAATAATAATATTTTTTATACAAAAGTCAATTTAATATAATGGAAAAAGAAAAAAAATCAAAATCAACATCTTCTCCGTTTCAGAAGTTTGCTTGGTCTTTCGGAGGTGTGGCAGAAAACCTTTCTATGAATGTGCTGCCAACGCTAGTATACCAGATATTTCAAATTGGTATGGGTATAAGTCCTTTTGTAATTGGTCTTGCCATGAGTGCATCCAAGTTTATAGAAGGATTTTCTGATACATATTTTGGTAGTTTAAGTGACAACACTCGCTCAAAATATGGTCGACGACGTCCATGGATTATTATCGGATCCATTTTGGTTTCTATAGTCTTTATAGCAATATGGTTAACACCACGAGAGCTCGATGATATCGTGTTTTTAGGTTTTTCTATTAGTGGTGGATTTTTGCAGGCTACGTATTTTGTTGGAATTGTCTCTGTTTTTTATATTGTATTAGCAATATGGCAAATGCCGTTTGTGGCACTTGGTTTAGAAATGGAAACAGACTATGCCCAACGTACTAAAATCCAGACGTATAAACAAATATTTTCGTATTTAGTCGGAATTATTATCGGGTCTCTGTATTTAATTACGCAAATGCGTGATTTATGGGGAGGAGATGAAGTCGTTGGAGCCCGGTATATTGGTGCTATTATTGGTGGTATTATATTAATTTCCGGTATATTCCCCGGATTGTTTTGTCGCGAACACCCAAATGCAAAGGTGCAAAAACAGAAAAAAGTACCGTTTTGGCCTTCGTTAAAAGAAACATTTAAGTCAAAACCATTCATTTTAGTAATGAGTTCATTGTTTTTTGTGTTTTTTGGTTTATTCTTCATGTTGCCACTTTTGGGATATATTTCCATGTATCATGTGTGTACTGATGGTATACACGTTGTGTTGGATTGGTCATGGGCTGATCCTTTTACATTTACTATGCAGGAAAAATTCTTAACCCATAAAGAACTTGCAGGATATTTAGGTTTTTATACGGCAATTTTTCAGCCTACAACCCAAATTTTAGCTGTTATTGTGGTTAACAGGGTTGCTGATATGTTTGATAAAAGAACGATACTTATTGCCGGTGCATCGGTAACTATTATTGGTTATATTTCTAGTTGGTTTTTATTTACTCCGGCTAACTATATATTAGGTATATTACCACCGGTAATTATAAATGTTGGTCTTGCTGCAGCCTGGCCGCTAATTGGTGCATTTACTGCCGATGTGTGTGATTATGATGAATTATACACCGGAGCTCGACGTGAAGGTATATATTCAGCTGTTTCCGGATTTTTGATTAAATTGGCTATTGCGGTAGTTACAATTATTGCTTCTGGTGTATTAATGTTGGTTGGTATAGATGGTGCAAATCCTATTATTACCGTTGAAAGCCTTATGAATGTTCGTACATTATATGTAGTTGTGCCTACTCTTGCTATGTTTTTAACAATATTCTTTATTTGGAAATATCCTCTTACTAAGCAAAGAGTTAATGAAATACAAGCTGAATTAGCTATTAAACGTGAATCTTATTAAATTTAAAATAATATGAAAAAAATATGTAAGTATATAGGTTTTGCTTTTTTGGGAACGTTGTTGTTTTCGTGTGATCCTGAACCTATTAATGATAAGGAACTTATAGATAAACAATTAAAATTAACACTCGATGAGGTTATTCATCCGGATGTTGCGTATGAGTTTGCGTATGATAGAGAAGGCAATGAATATAAAACTGTTGAGGTTGGTGATTATGAGTGGTTTGCTCAAAATTTACGTGTTACGCAATTAAATGATGGTACGCCTATTAAACATATCACTGATAATGAAGAGTGGAATCATGCTACAGAGCCTGCATATTGTAGTTATAAAAACAGGAATAAAACCAATGTGCATGGTATGTTGTATAATTATAAGGTTGTTGAAACCGGGAAATTATGTCCTATTGGATGGGAAGTGCCAAATGATTCTTTATGGTTAGAGTTAACAGAGCAATATAGTGGTGAAGATACTGCTGGGGTATATATGAAATCTCCTAATGTTTGGTTTGATGAACAATTTGCTAATAATAGAAGTGGCTTTTCTGCTGTACCATCCGGATTACGTGAAAAAAATGGCAGATTCTATATAATGGGAGAAAATGCTTTTTGGTGGTCAAGTACACCTCATAATGCTGCTAATGCTATGTATTTTTATATTGATAAAAATACAAGTCTCAACCATAGTCATATGTTTCGTGAATTTGGGTTAAGTGTTAGGTGTGTGAGGAAAAATGAATAAGAAGTTTAACATTTGTTTTCATAATAAAAAAAGAGGTTGGCTTTTTAGTCAGCCTTTTTTTTTGAATAAAATGTAATATTGTTTATGTTTTGCGTCGATTACAATGAATAGTATAATTTCTGAATCATAAAGAAATCAGCGTATTATATTGATAAATTTTTTCATGCCGGTACTTGCATTTTCTTGAATAACCGTTACCGTTTGGGGTATATGTTCGATTATATGTGGATCAATTAAAATAACTTTACATGTTGAAGGTGCATAATTGAGTAATCCGGCAGCCGGATATACACTGAGTGATGTACCTATAATTAATAAATAATCAGCATCCCGTACAATTGTAATAGCTTGATTTATGTTAGGCACCGGTTCACCAAACCATACAATATGTGGTCGTAATTGATGTCCGTTATCGCAGGTGTCTCCACTGTTAAGAGGGCTGTATCCTATATCATATATATCATCAGAATTATATGTACTTCGTGCTTTTGTGAGTTCGCCATGAAGGTGTAAGATTTGTGTACTACCTGCACGTTCGTGTAAATCATCAACATTTTGGGTGATTATGTGTACATCAAAATCAGATTCTAATTCTGCAAGAATATTGTGTCCGTCATTGGGAATACAAGTTTTGAGCTGAGATCGCCGTTCGTTGTAAAACTGTAATACAGTTTCTTTATGTGCGTACCAACCATCAATACTGGCAACTTCCATAACATTATAGGTTTCCCATAATCCACCCATGTCTCTGAATGTTTTAATGCCAGATTCTGCACTTATACCGGCACCACTGAGGACAACTAATTTTTTTTTGTTTGATGTAGAATTGTTCATAAATCCTTCCGTTTTCATTTTTAAACTAGTATATAAAACAATATTTTTGTGAGTGAAATATATGTTTACATAAAGTAAACGAAATAATACTAATATTGTTTTTTTTAGATAATAAAATATGATTCCATCCGAAACAATTGAAATAATTTTTGACCGCGTACATATAGAAGAGGTGGTATCAGATTTTGTTTCATTAAAAAAATCAGGTGCTAATTACAAAGGGTGTTGTCCTTTTCATGATGAAAAAACGCCATCTTTTATGGTATCTCCGGGAAAAGGAATTTTCAAGTGTTTTGGGTGTGGAAAAGGTGGTAATGCTGTGAGCTTTGTCATGGAGCATGAACGAATGACATATGTAGATGCATTAAAATTTTTAGCCAAAAAATATAATATTGAAATTGTTGAAAAGGAACTGAGTGAAGAAGATAAAGTTAAAAAAAATACCAGAGAGAGTTTACAGGTAATAAACACATATGCCAATTCATATTTTCAGGAACAATTACATCATACAGATGAAGGGAAGTCTGTAGGGCTTTCGTATTTTCAAGAACGTGGTTTTACCGAAAAAACTATACAGAAATTTCAGTTAGGGTATAGTCCTCAAAAAAAAGATGCTTTTACAAAAACTGCTGTAAATAAGGGTTATAAGCTCGAATATATGGAGCAGACCGGCTTGACAATTGTTCGGGAAAGCGGTACGTATGATAGATTTCGTGCCCGTGTTATGTTTCCAATTCATAGTTTATCCGGAAATGTAATTGGTTTTGGCGGAAGAATTATGGTGCAGGATTCAGAAAAAAAACTTGCAAAATATTTGAATTCGCCCGAATCAGAATTATATAATAAAAGCAGAACGTTGTATGGAATTTATTATTCGCGTTCAGAGATTGTAAAAAAAGATGAATGTGTATTAGTTGAGGGATATACCGATGTAATGTCTATGCATCAGTCCGGTGTAGAGAATGTTGTAGCGTCGTCTGGTACATCTTTAACTATAGAACAAATACATTTAATTAAACGTTTTACCTCTAATATAATTATTGTGTTTGATGGAGATGCTGCTGGTATAAAAGCATCTTTTAGAGGTATTAATATGATTCTTGAGCAGGGCTTGAATGTGAAAGTTCTTGTAATGCCCGATGGAGAAGATCCTGATTCTTTCGCACAAAAACATACGCAAGAGGAGTTGCAGACCTACATTCATTCGCAGAAGAAGGATTTTATACAATTTAAAACAGAATTTTTTGCAGAACAAACCAAAAATGATCCAATAGAACGTGCACGGTTAATTAATGATATTGTAAATACGATATCTCTTATTCCAAACCAGATAGAACGGTCGGTGTATTTATCCGAAACTTCCAAAATACTTGGTATTTCAGAAGAGGTGCTTGCAGGACAAACGCAAAAACTTATTGTAGAGCGGCGTTCAAAAGAATATTCGAAACGCGTTTTTGAAAAAAATAAAACAGATGTAAAAAAACAACTTGAAGTTGACCAAAAACAAGGAATAGATTCCTATAGTTTTACAGAACGTGATATTTTATATTTGTTGATTTTATATGGCTTGGAGAGCGTGAAAATTCCACTTGAAGATGACACTATTTTAGTCAAAGATTATGTGTACCGTGAGGTAATTGATGGTGGTATGGAGTTTTTGCACGATTCGCATAAAGAACTATTTGATGAGTATTATAATAATGTAGGTGATAAACAGACCGATATTTCTAAGTATTTGAGTCAACAATCTAATCAAATTTTATTGCATTTAGTTGTTGACATTATAAGTGCAGACAAGAAATTAAGTGAATTTTGGGAAAAAAAAGAGAGTTTTATTGAAACTGAACGAGATAAATTGCCTAATCTTGTAATAGAAACTGTTTTTACGTATAAAAAACGAAGAATTGAATTGGAACGAAATAAATTAATTGAAAAAATGGGGGTAGAGCAAGATGATGAACATTTATTTATGCTTAGCCAACAAATTTCTGTATATAATAAAACAATTAATGATTTATCTAAATATTTAAAACATGTGTCGTAAAAGTATTTTTATTATTTCGCTTTGTATAAGCGTATTAACATTAGTAACATCCTGTGCTATGAATTCTAAAGATGTACAATTGGTTTATGATGCTCAAGCTGGTGTTGGAGAAGGTGCAATGTGGGATTGTGAAAACAATCGTTTGTTGTGGACTGATATAAGTGGCAAAAAGTTTTATGTATATTATCCGGAAACATCGGATATGTTTTCGTATAAATTACCGCAGGAAATAGGCACTGTTGTTCCGATGGATTCAAATACGGTGGTAATGGCTTTAGCGAATGGTATTTTTACTTTTTCTTTTGATACAAAAAAATTGAAAGCACAAGTATTACCCGATATTGATACAAGTTTGGTACGGTTCAACGATGGAGCTTGTGCTCCTGATGGTTCTTTGTGGGTTGGTACTATGGATTATAAGGTAACCGATCCTATAGCTGCTTTGTATAAAGTAGGTCCCGGGTTTTCTGTTACCAAAAAAATGGATAGTGTGGCGGTTTCTAATGGTATTAGTTGGTCTTTAGATGGTTCTAAAATGTATTACATAGATTCACCAACATATTCTGTTGTCCAGTTTGATTATGATACTGTTCGTGCAGATATTTCTAATAAAACCAAGATAATTTCTACTCCTAAACGGTGGGGAACACCGGATGGTTCTACTCTTGATGAAGAGGGCATGCTTTGGGTTGCTCATTGGGGTGGTGGTATTGTAAGTCGGTGGAATCCGGAAAATGGTACGTTGCTCGATACAATAGTTGTTCCTGCTCCGAATGTTACCTCTATTGCTTTTGGTGGCGAAGATAAGGACTTACTATACATTACTACGGCACGTAACTGGATGCAGCCAGGAGATGAAGAGAAATACCCTTTAGCTGGTGGTTTGTTTGTTACAAAACCCGGAGTAAAAGGTATTGATGCTAATTATTACAGACCATAATGGTATGAATAAAAAAATTGAGTTTGACATTTCCGGTATTTATTGGGGTGCGTTAATTGTAATTATTACTGTTATTCCATTTCTCGTAGTTGCTAAAAATTATAGTGAAAATGTCGGTTTTTTGGTGTTATTGCTTATTATTTTAGTTTTGTTTTTTGTATATGCAAGTTCAATTTTTATACGCACATATTGGCCGGCTATACATTTTTATTCTGATTATTTTATTGATAATCACAGGGTGCTTTCGCTCCCTAAAAAAATATATAAATCAGATATTGATTCGTGTGAATTTAAAGAAACAACAAATAGAGGGGGAACCGTTAAATATATTGAGTTGTCAATTCGTAATAGTCCCGCTAAAAAATTATTTTTTGACGATAGATTGACTGTTTCTATTGATGAATTATATGAGATTATGATAGAATGGTACAACGAAAAGTAAGGAGGTTTTTATAGGAAAACTGTTTTACTTTGAAATTTCTTCACAAATTTGTTCTGCATGATTTTTTGTATTTACTTTAGTTATCACAGCCGAAACAATTCCTTTTTCATTGATAATAAAAGTAGTGCGTAAAACTCCTTCGTATGTGCGACCATACATTTTTTTTTCTCCCCAAGCACCATAAAGTTTTAGGATTTCCTTGTTTGTGTCTGAAATCAGGTTGAATTTAAGATTATATTTTTGTATAAATTTACAATGAGATTCTGTTGTGTCGGGACTTACGCCAATAATTATATATCCTTTATGTGATAAAAGTTCAAAATTATCATTCAAATTTTTTGCTTCAGCAGTGCATCCCGGTGTATTATCTTTTGGATAAAAATAAAGAATTATCTTTTTTCCTGAAAAATCAGAAAGCGAAATTTTTTCATTATTTTGGTTTATGCCAACAAAATTTGGAGCTACTTGTCCGGCAACTATAGATGTCATAATATATGTATAATTTTATATAAATTTGTATCTTTCGCAAATGTACAGGAACCTAGTATGAGTTGCTTAAATTTTGTTATTTAAAAACACACGTCTTTTTATGATTCACATCATATTGTAAAGCGTTACTACAGAGACTTGTTTTGAGTATCATAAAAAATATGATATTATAAATGCTGTACATATAATTGTAACAGTTTTTTATAATTTGAAAAAGCTGTAAGAGGTAGCGTTTCCGGACAATCAAAAATATCATGATACGCATCAATACCACCCAGAGTGTATATAAAAAATGAAGGAACACCTTTTTTGTAAAACGGGCAATGGTCGCTATTGCATGATTCCCCACGTTTTTTTATTTGTGGGAGTAGGGAATGGGCAGAGTTAAGAGAATCAAGAAGTGCAGTTTCTTGTTTGAATACCGAGCTGTTAACAATTTGAATTCCTTCGCTTCCGGTACCGGCTAGGTCAATATTTATAAGAAAGCGAACAGAATTCAGGTCAAATGGAGGATTCTGTGCAATATGTTTCGAGCCCAAAAGCCCCATTTCTTCACCGGTACAGGCAATAAAAACTAAGGAATACTGAGGTGGTGTTTGACTAAAATAGTCTATTAAATCCAATAGCATAGCTACACCACTTGCATTATCATTGGCACCCGGAAATATTGTTTGATTACCCATCATGCCTAAATGGTCGTAATGTGCAGTGAAAACAATAAGAGAATCCGGTTTTGTACTACCCTCAATATATCCACATATATTATGCGTGGTATATGATTCTATTAATTTTTGCTCAATATGTATGTCTATTGTGTGCAATGAATCGGGAATATGCGAACTATTAATGTATATGTGCGGACAGTTTGCTGTATATCCGGCACAGTTCCAGCTAAGTTTTTTGTTTGTTAATTCAACAATAGCGGCAATATTCGATTTTGCCAGTGGTATATACTGAAGTATTTTTTGTATGTTTTTTAATTTTTCTTCTTCAATTTTTTCCGGATTTCGGTCATCAATTACCAGGATTTTATTTGTAAGATCCGGTAATTTCTGTGATAAAACATTTTTTTTCTTTATAACGACGCATTCAAAACTACCAGAAAGTTTAGGTGAGTATGCAGAGACTATAAAATCAACTCCGGGAGTTAAGGTTTGATTGTTGCAGGCTATGTGCATTTTTCCGGGAAAGGTATTAGCACTGTATGAAAGTTTTTGTTTGTATCCATCTAAAGACGAAAATTGATTCAAATTATATGCCGAAAAACACGAATCTATATATGATTCTGCACGTTCCAAACCATTGTTAACATAACCTCTACCGAACATGTGGGATCCGGCCAGATGTGAAATATGTTTGTGTGCATTGTTTTGAGCAAAAGAATAAGTACTAAAACACGTCAGGTACATGATAAAAAAAACAGCACACAAGTTTTTATATATCCTGAATACGCGTTTTTTTATGTTTATCAAAATGTTCATAATAATCAGAAATTTTGGAAAGTTCGTCGGATTGTGGTAATTCTGTGGTACCCGCTTTTCGTAAGTGATTCAGAGTAATCTCAATATCGAGTGTTTCAATAGGCACAGCGGGGCTATATGCAAATGTTTTTTCATTGTCTGTTTTTACTTCATGAATAAGCGATCCATTTAGTAATAAGACTATTCCATGTTTTACAATTTTGTGTGGAATGAGTAATTCCGCACTTATATCATTTGAAGTTGGGGGTGATTCTTCGTTCTTGAATTTTGTAACTATAGTGTGTAATATAAGCAAACAAATTTTTTCCCGAAAAGACACACTTAAATTTTCAATGTCAAAATCATGTTCAAAATTTTGTACGTTTTGAGTGGCATATGCTATTTCTGCACCAAGAAGTACGATTGTCCAACTCATTTGTAGCCAAATAAGAAATAATGGAAGAGCAGCAAAACTACCGTAAATGGCATTGTAAGATGAAACACCAATTTGAAATTTTATATAAAAATATTGTACAAGTTGAAAAATAATTCCTGCTATTACTCCGCCTAAAAGAGCAGAAGGGAAATTTACCTTTGTATTGGGCATAATAATATAGAGAAAGGTAAATGCTATCCATACAAGACTATAGGGAATAATGTGTAATCCCAACGAAATAATTCCGTACAGGTGAGAAATTATTTCTGACTGTTGAGCAATGTCATGCAAGTAGTTGGAAACGGAATTTGTAGCACTTATAGAAATTATAAATAAAATAGGTGCAAAAATCATAATTGTCATATAATCACTTATTTTGCGTACAAAACTCCGTTGCTTGTTTATATACCATATTTGATTAAATGATTTTTCTACATTTCCTAAAACTTTAATAACAGACCATACTAATATAACAAAACCGATACCGGCTATAAGCCCACCTTGGGTTTTTGCGAGCATAGATTCGCTAAATGACATAATCCATTCAAAAATTTCTTGATTCTTGGATAGTGCTTTTTGTAAATATTTTTCTAAATATGAATCGAATCCAAATCCTTTTGCTATACCAAATGCCATAGCAGCTATAGGTACGATAGACATAAGTGAGTAGTAGGTGAGGGCAGATGCTTTTTGTGGGCATCTGTCTTGTACAAATCCTCTGCCTGCAATAATAATAATTCGGAGAAATTGTATGGATACAGATATGATTTTAGATTTTTTTTTAATGCGGGATCTCCACAAATCTTCTTGAATAAAGGATTTTATGTTGTTTAATTCGGTTTTTAAATGTATTGTTTTCATATGTTTATAGTATTGACTTTATGGGTCATAATTTGTGCAAATGTGATTCGAAATGAAACAGTCATAGTCATACGTTAGTATAATTCACGAGATTAAATGTATTGGCAATACATAGTATAATTTTGGCTGTTTCATTTGAATATTTATAACAAAAATATGTTTTTTAGTAACAGAAAACAAATATGTTTATATTTGCCCTGAAAATAATATGTTATGGATATACATTACTTTTTTGATTTAGTGACATTCCCGGTTATCACCGTTGTAGGTATAGTGGTATTGCTTGTATTAAATAAAATTATTTTTAATACATTTACTTCTGTTGCAGTTAATGTCTCTCTTGTTAAAAAATCGGTTTCTTTTGTAATCGTTCTCGTTGGTATTTTGATTTTTATATTTTCTCTCCCGGTAGATAAATCTATTAAAGGAGAAATAATAAGTTTTTTAGCAGTTATTATTAGTGCCGGTATTGCTTTGAGTTCAACAACCTTGCTTGGAAATTTAATTGCCGGTATTATGAATAATTCTATGGAACGTTTTCGGAATGGTGACTTAATTAAAATAGGTGATTTTCATGGGCGTGTTACTAAAAAAAGTGTATTTCATACCGAAATGCAATTGGAGGATAGTAATTTAATGACTATTCCTAATTTATATATTGTTTCTCATCCGGTAAAATTAACACGAAAAAATAATACTGTAGTTTCTGCTACTATTTCTCTTGGTTATAATGTGTCGCGGTTAACTATCGAAAAACTGTTGAAAGAGGCTGCTCAAAAAGCAGGTTTGTCCGATCCGTATGTGTATATTACTGAATTAGGTGATTATTCTGTGGTATATAAAATTCATGGTTTTTTGGAAAACAGTACTACTTTTTTTAGTTCGGGCTCATTATTAAATGCGTGTGTTATGGATGTATTGCATGAGCATGAAATTGAAATTGTTTCCCCTTCGTTTATGAATCAACGACGCGTTGATGATGAGACTTTTATCGCAACACATGATGTGAAAAATGTGCAAAACCAAGAAAAAGATGTATCTCCTGAAGAGTTAATATTTGATGAGGCTATTCAGTCTGAGAAAATCGAAAAAAAGAAAGAATTTTTAGAAACACTCGATGCTAAATATGCAGAGTTAAAAGCTGAAATAAAAAAGACAAAAGATTCTGAAAAAACTGCACGTCTAAAAGCTGCTATTGAACGTGTGGAAAATGTGCAGAAAAAATTAGCAGAAAATATTTTTGAGGCCGAACATAAAAAGGAAAAATAATTATTTTTGATTGTTTTGTGTATTTGCTATGTTTGCAAAAAATATAAATTAGTGTTTGTCTGTTAATGTTTAGTTTGTTGTTCTTGTTCTGTCCGGAGCAGTTTTTTTATGTATAAACAGGTTTTGTGTTATGTCGTGTTGTGTGTGAACTTTGCCATTACTCGTACATCGAATGATTATTCATAAGCCATAGCGACGAGTACTAATGAGAATGTGAAATAGTATATTTCGATTTATATGGTTACCGATATTTTTCTTAAAGATAATCAGCAATTATTTTCAACTCCTGTTGTGCAACAGTCAACTTTTTGGTCGGTTGTAAAAAACAGGTTAGGAGATAGAACAATGGCTGTGGATTTTTCCATCAATCAGTCCGATTTATATATTGAAGGGAGTTTTCAGAAAAACATTGAGTCAGATATATTAGTTGTGTTACAATATGTAGATGGCACCAATTGCTTGGCTTATGTGCCATATGGCCCAGAAATAGAACCGGATGATGATTTGCAAGCTTTGTTTTTAGAGGAATTATCAGAAAATTTGCGTTCTGTATTGCCCCACGAGTGCTTTGCTATACGGTTTGATTTACATTGGGAATCGTTGTGGGCAAAAGAGGAAGACTTGTATGATGATTCCGGTATGTGGAAGGGAACACCGGAAATTTCTTCGCAAGAATTACGATTTAATTTTACCACGCAAAATTGGAATTTAAAAAAATCTTCGCAAAATGTATTGCCTTCAAATACAATATATATAGACTTAAAGCCCGATTTGGAAACCGTATTACAACATATGAAACCGAAAACACGGTATAATATTCGTCTTTCCATGCGAAAAGGTGTTGATGTTTTGTGTGTTGGGATAGAGTACTTACCTGTATGGTATGCATTGTATTCCGAAACATGTAAGCGAAACGGTATTTTTTTACATGATATAGAATATTTTCGAACCTTATTTTCTGCACAATTTGACAAAAAATATACATCTACCGAATTGTTCTTGTTGATAGCTGAGTATAATGAGACCCCCGTTGCTGCAATGTTTTTAACATGCTCTTCGCACCGTGCTTCATATTTGTATGGTGCCTCTTCGGCTCAGCACCGACATGCTATGGCTACGTATGCAATACAATGGAAAGCAATGCAATTAGCCAAAGAAAAAGGCTGTACCGAATATGATATGTTTGGTGTTTCTCCCAATCCAGACCCTGATCATCCCATGTATGGTTTGTATAAATTTAAATCCGGTTTTGGCGGACATATGTATCATGCAATGGGGTGTTGGGATTATCCGCTAAATGATGCTGTTTATACTTGTTATAAAGCTGCTGAAATGCAAAGTCAGGGGTTTCATGTTAGTTAGTTTTTTTGAGAAACACCTAATTTGATTTTGAACTTTTAAAATCAGGTTTTTGCAGACGGATGTGATTTTACAATATTCTTTTTTACCACACCATTTTGTATAATAAACAATTTATGAAATTCCGGATTGTTTTTTAATTCATCTATAATCCACGTTATGTGTTTTGAGAGGATATTACATGCAATTTGTATATTATTTTCAGAAACGATTATTGGTATAAATGCGTAATTTATAATTGAGATGTTTGTGCCGAATTGTTTTGAAACCAACACATGTACATTGTGTTTTTGCAATTCGTGAGTTATATCATATCCTTTGTTTTTATCACCATGTTGGGTTTTTTCCGATTCTTTATATGGGTTAATAATTTCATTTACATACACAAATTGTGATGACTCCCATTTATAGATAACAAATAATTCAGCATCACCAAAATGTTTTGGTATTAGTTGATGATTTTTGTCTGTTGCAAAAGCAAAATGAGTTGTGTGTGTGTTGTTGTTCATTATTCTTGTTCTAATTGTACAATAATTTTTTCAGCGGCCATTACTAATGCGTTACCAGCCGGAAAGAAAGATTGATACGGTTGGGAAGAATAGCTGAGGTCGTATATATCATATATTGTTGCTTGCTTTTGAATAGCAAACGATATTAAATCAATTAATGAAGTAACAGGTTCTCCACTTAATACTTGTCCGCCAATTATTTTTGTTGTGTTTGCATCGGCCAACAGAGTAACGGAGAGTGGTTTTGTGTGTGGCATTATAGGGAATTGGGTTGTTACCTGGCTGTGTCCTTTAATTATGTGAAAGTTTTCACAACTTGCAATTTCTGAAGTTAAGCCGGTACCACCTACAAAAATGTTATAAACTTTGGTTGCTGCGCCATTAATAAATCCTTTATATTCTGCTTTTTTACCCAATAAATTATGAGCTAATATACGTGCCATAGGAACTGCATTTGTTGCTAATTTTCCGGGAGCAATTTTTTGAGTTATAAAATGTTTATATTGCACGCAGTCTCCAACAGCATATACATCTTCAATAGTGGTTTCCATTCGTTCATTTACAATTATACCTTGTTTGCCAATTTTGAGCGTATGTTCGGGGATTAGTGCTAATTCAGGAACAACGCCAGTTGCAAAAACAACAATTCCCCGGGGGGTAGATGTATCACCTGTTGTGTTGTTTTCAAGAGATATTTTTTCATGAGTATCAAGATGAATTTCTGATACATAATCAGTGCCTTGTAGTTTTTCTACCCGTGAGTTTAGATGTAATGAAATGTTATTTTTTGTTAATTCTTCTTTTACTTTTTCTGCTAAATCAGAATCAACTAAATTAGGGAGGATGTGTGAAGCCATATCAACCAAAGAAACATCGAGTTTTTTGTGTCGTAATGCTTGTGCAAGTTCTATTCCTATAGCTCCGGCACCAACTACCACAGCTTTGGTAATTCCTGAATCTATATAATGATGAATGTGTTCTAAATCTTTTTGTGTTTTAAAGCCTAATACACCTTCTAAATGTGCACCTTCTATTTGTGGTATAAAAGGTGAGGCTCCAGTAGCAATAACCAATTTGTTGTATTGTACCGATGGGCTATGCGAAAGTATTACAGTTTTGTTGTTAAAATCAATTTTTGATACAGTATCTTTAAGAAGTTTTGCACCTGAATCTGTTGTAACTTCGTCTTTTTTATAACATTTGTGAATGTCAATTAAATTTTCTATCACGTATGGCATAGCACAATATATCATGCTGTGCTCTTCGGGACGAATAACAAGCATAGAAAAAGTTTCACCTAAACGTTTTGCTAACGTGATACCTGCCGGACCGCCTCCAATAACTACTATATCAAATTTTTGTGTCATGTTTTTTGTATTATATATGTTTTAAAATATACTTGTCTGTACAATTGTAGAGTTTTGCATATATTTTTTTGTAAAAGTATATGCAATTAGTTTTTTAAACAATTAAACAGAATATGAGTATATGTGGTTTTTTATTAAAATAACATAATTTAAAAATTGTTATATGATAATTTATCCGGAATACGTGAGTCATATTTGTATGTTCCGAATTGTAAAATGAATATGTATTTGTGAAAATTTTATATGTAAAATCACTATTGAATGAGGGGGAATTTCTTGTTATGGATTGTTTGGGGAGACTTGCAATGGCTGTTCTGTTTAATGTATAGAATGCACATTGCAAGGAAGTGTTTTTTTAAGTCATTTATTTATGGGTACTATTAAAAAGAGGCTGCCTAAAAGCGAATCTTAAAGACAACCTCTTTCTCTGTAAATTAGTCAGTGTATAGGTTTTAAATTTATATTAAATTTTGTGTCAACATTATGATTTCTACTGTTTTAATTCTCTATTTCGACATTTACATTTGTATTGTTTGAAAAAGTATTTGCAGTTTCTATATCATTAATTGTATTAGCTCCCTGCCAGTATACACCATATCCTCTGCTGTCAGCAACTTTGCTGTTTGTTATTTCCAGCATGGCATTATCATCTCCTGAGATTGCTGTGGCAACATCTTGATCAAGCCAAACATTTGTACTGCCGGCATACAGAACCTCCACATAATCCAGTTTATTTAGTGAACTAGAGGAACGAAAATGTATACCCGACCAACCTGTACCATCTGTGAGATGGGTGAATGTTATTTTGGACGTTCCGGTACCTTGTGCATTGAGTGAACCACCGTCGGCAGATATAGTAAGCTTTTTATCTATATCAAATTCGAAAGTAGCTCCGGGATTAATTTCAAGAGCCTCTTTTACAGTCAGGTTACCAGTAACGCTGTATGTGGCATCGCCTTGTAAATTGACCCATGTTGCAGATTCTGTAAGATCGCTTTCGAATATCTCAACACTGTTTGAGCCGTTTTCCGAGAAACTGGTTCCTTCATCTATGATGCCGGCCAGATTGGCATATAAACCTATTGCTGTACCTTTATTTCCGGTAAAGGTATTGTTTGCAAATTCAGTTACCTTGCCATCTCTTGCATACATTCCGTAGTCTTTGCTGTTGGAAATTTCAGAATTTTTCAATGATATTTGTCCACCCGTTTTCAGAGCCAAAGCAGTCATTTTATCTTCTCCAAACCACCAGTCAGAGTTTCCTGCATACGAAATTTTTACATTGTTTAGCTCGTTCCGAGCATCAGCGGATTCTATTTCAATACCTTTCCAATAAATCTCTGCATCGGCTTTGGCACTGGTGAATACAACCGTTTCATCATTTTCTGCATTGACTTGTAGCATGCCATCAGATGGTACTGCTATTTTTATATCTTGTTTACATTCAAATTTTGCTCCGGGATTAATGGTAAGATCTGCACTTACATTAAGGTTGCCCGTAACATAGTAAGATGCGTCGCCGGAAAGATTTGCGTACGTTAATTCATCTCCATCGTTCGATTCGGATTCAAAAATTTCTACAGCGTATGTATTGTTTAAAAAGGTAGTGTTGTTGTCAATCATAGCAGCTTGGGTCATATCTACTCCTATACCATGTTCTGTATTGTCATTGAACTCATTGTTTGCAAATTCTTCTAACTCACCGTATCTGACATATAACCCATAACCATCACTATTACGTATCACCGAATTTTTGAGTTTGAGTTTTCCATTATCGTTTAGGCCGATAGCGGATTTTTTGTCAACCCCGTACCATTTTTCTGTTCCCGCAGCATACTTGACATCTGCATACGCAATAATGTTTTTACTGTTAGATGACGTAATGAAAACACCGCCCCAGTGAATTTCTCCTGCTTCATTCGAACTGGTAAGGGTTATTCTGTTATCAGATGTTCCTTCTGCTATCAGAGCACCTTCTTTTTTAATATTCATAAACACATCTTCATCAAAATGAACCGTTACACCCGGTTCTATTGTTAATTCAGCATGTACTTCGATGTTTTCTGTTACATGGTAGTCTGGTTTTTGTGGATCGCTATAACGATCAGTCCAGACAGTATTTTCATCTATATTACTAACAACTTCCTCTTGTGTATCATTACCGGATGAGTCATCATCAGGTACAACTTCCTCATCTTCGCACGAAGTAAAGGCTAAAGAGGCAGCAATTATTACAAAAGGTACATAAAATAAGTTTTTGAAATTCATAAGCTCTTTTTTTTTTAGTTAGACAATTGTAAATATAGTATTAAAGAAAAAAAAATCCAAAAAAATGTACGGTGATTTATAAACAATTCGGGGCGTAGGGGATCGAATAATTTTACGGTATGCATAATCGAAAAAAAGAATTAATCGCTTTATAATGAAAGATGTAGGTGGAGTAAAGTCCAAGAGGTTGAGTAGTATAATTCATCATTCATCAATTAATCAGTGTTGGTCGCCCAAATCCCTTTTGTGATGAATATTTTTGGTTATACACATTTTCATATTGGATAAATCAATTTATTCATAAATTTATCTGTATTTTTGCATATATATAAACATATTTTTAAACGTGGCAAAAAACAAAAACATAGAATTTCTTTCACCGTGCTTTCGTAATTTACCGAAAGAAGAAATTACCGGTTTGTATACTCACAAAACTCAAATAACCTATTTGCCGCACGAAACAATATTAAAACAAGGGGCTTTTGCCTCGCATGTTTTGTTTGTAAACAGTGGTTTGGTTCGTGTTTTTTTACAAACAGGAGCACAAAAGCATATAAATATTCGTATAGCACGACAGGGTGATTTTTTAGCATTTTCATCTTTATTTAATTCAAATGTATATCCATATTCAGCAGTTGCTTTACGTGAATCAAATATATGTATGCTTAATAAAGACGCTTTACGTGATGTGTTTTTTAAAAACCCGGATTTTGCACAGGAAATTACAGCTTTAAATTGTCGGAATGAACAACGATATTTGGATATAATAACAAATATTTCTTATAAACAAATGCGAGGGAAACTGGCTTCTGTGTTGTTGTATTTATCATCTGAAGAATTTGAGGGAGACCATGTGTTCGAAAGTTTATCGCGGGCAGAAATTGCCGATTTTGCAACTATTTCTGTTGAAAGCACGGTAAAGTTTTTGAAGGAATTTGAAAAAGAACAGATAATTTCATTACAGGGAAAAGATATTACAATTTTGAACAAATCAGTATTACAGGAAATAAATCAAAAAGGATAAATAGTGGGAAGAATATTAGCAATTGATTATGGAACAAAACGAACAGGAATAGCCGTTACCGACCCTTTGCAAATGATTGCAAATGGCTTAGAAACAGTTCGAACGCATGATTTGTTTGTGTTTCTCAAGGATTATTTTGCACGAGAACAAGTAGATGTCGTGGTGTTAGGACAAGCACGAACATTACGAAACGAACCGTCTGAAAACCAAAAGTTTATAGATATTTTTGAAAAAAAATTCAGAAAAGATTTCCCTGACTATCCCTTGGAATATATGGATGAGCGGTTTACGTCTTCCATAGCTCATCAGGCAGTGATAGATGCCGGTGTTAAAAAGAAAAAACGACAACACAAAGAAATGATAGATACTATAAGTGCGACTATTATTTTACAATCGTATATGGAACAAAAAAATATATAATTATGATATACCCTATTTATACATATGGAAAAGCAGTATTGCGAAAAAAAGCGCAAGAAATTGATGAAAATTTTGAAAATTTGCACATCTTAATAGATGATATGTATACAACTATGCAATCATCTTATGGTGTTGGATTGGCGGGTCCGCAAATAGGTAAATCAATCCGGATGTTTGTAATAGATGCATCTGATATGGCAGAAGAATATCCGGCGGCTGAAAATTTCAAAAAGGTGTTTATTAATCCGGTAATTCATGAACGAACAGGTGATGAGTGGGCGTTTTCCGAAGGGTGCCTTAGTTTACCCGGTTTAAGTGAAGATGTTATGCGTCCTTCACATATTTCTATCACATATTTTGATAAAGATTTCAATGAATATACCGAAGAATATGATGGAATTTTAGCTCGTATTATTCAACATGAATATGATCATTTAGAAGGCATATTATTTATAGATCATTTAAGTCCGTTACGGAAACGTTTATTAAAAAAACGTTTAACTGCTATTGAAAAAGGGCTTGTTGATGTTTCGTATAAAATTAAATCCGCAAAAAAGTAAGTATCTTATTTTAATACCGTCACTGGTCAGCCCGGTCAAGGGCGCGGGGGCGGATGCTTCACGGCTGTTGATGCCGCTGGCCTATGCGGCGACGCTGGGCGGCGCAATGACCCTGGTCGGCACCTCCACCAACCTGCTTATCGACGGCTTCGTGCAGAGTGAGGGCATGGCGGGGCTGCACCTGCTCGCGCCACTGCCACTCGGTCTGGTGCTGCTGGTATTG
>JAWOEL010000088.1:0-14768 GCA_046482735.1 Bacteroidales bacterium
CCTTCGGCAACTACTTGAATGCTGTCATACACACACATCTCATCATCTTCTGCTCCGAGAGATATATCCGGCAATGCATATACTTCCACAGCAATTGTGTCATACGACACACATTCCGGCACACCATACGGTAAATTATATGCCGTCATATTATCTATTTCATACACCAAACTATGAACACCCGGATCGGCCGAATCTGGCGAAAAAACATATTCCGTATCGCCGGCTAAAACACCCGTACCATACCAATCACCACCCGCGGGTGATGCAATATCTATTGCTATACTATCACGATTTTCACAAAAACCACCAAAAGATACTATATCAATTTCAGGATATGGATATATAATAATTTGTGCAGAATCCCGCACCACACATCCCACAGAATCAGTTACCATATAAAAAACAGTATCAATAGTAATAGAAGAAACCGAATCCGAAAAACTCGTTGTCGCACCATGAGGATTAGAAATAGCACAATTATCAGAAGACCAATTATGAACATACGGATCAGCACCATCAGACACCTCAACAGAACATTCAATTGGTGTCTGTGAGCACGCCCTATTCATAATAGGGAACACAATATGTGTATTCGGTAAAGGATATACTTCAATCGGAATATCAACCGAATTGACACATCCATCATCACGCGTATACGTATATGTAACGGTATATGTCCCCGCCTGATTCTGTTCAGAAAACACACCCGATTCAGAAATATATTCTCCGGAAAACACACCCCCTTGAGGATTCTGAGCATCCAATTGCAAATCACCCGAAGACGCACATATTCCGGGTGACTCTTCATACGAAACCTCCACAAAATCACGTACCCGAAACAACACCGTTGCACGAGTCCGTTGCACTCCGTCCTGACTCAGCACTTTTGCAATAAGATATGTGCTATCAGATATATCAAATTGAGAAGGAGACTCTACTTTGTGCACAAATGCAGAATCATAATACCAACTTACCTGTACAGACTCATTTTCTGAAACAAAAGGATCAGCATCATGCAGATTATACTCAATCTTTGTTGGCAGCTCTGAGTCTCTATTTGCACACAACCAAATAGTTGTATCGCAAGGAATAAGCGTACATTCAGTTACCCAAACTGTATCAGAGTTATAACATGTTCCGTTTTGGGCATGCAATACAAACATTCCGGTATCGCACACTTCAGCTTGCATATCTGTCTGTGAAGACACAAATGCATCTTCCGGACCTTCCCAATAAAAAGTATCAACCGGTGTTTGGATATCAGCATATAAAGTTATCGTATCAAACAAACAATCCAAAATCCGGTCTCCACCCGCAACAATATCAGGATGAATTCCCGAAGATGAAACCACAACCGTATCAGAATTATTACACAATTGCTCCTCCACTTTCAACACATAAGTTCCCGGTTTAGAAACACGAGGTTTAAGACTTGTATTCGAATATGTATCCTCATTATCTCCCCCTAAAGATACCCATTGGTATCTGTCCATATTCAAAGCAGACGTTCCCTCAAGCGTTACATAAGAATCTTTACATTCAAGATGTTTATCAGGTCCCGCATCAACATTATCTACCATAATCTCATCAAGCGATAATGTCAACTGACAGCCCTCAGGACTATTTAATATAACATTAATTTTATACATCCCCGGCTCTTCATATACATATTCAAGCAAAGAATCACGATCATGTTCTGCTAACGATGCACCATCCCCCATATCCCAATTAAAAGCCTCCACATTATAGCCCTCTACCCAAACTGTTAGCGTATCACCCAAACACAAATAACCTGAATCTTTAAAAATATCACCTCTTGGTCCCTTTATCCGAATTGGCTTCGTAATTGAATCTGTACACCCATCCAATCCATCAACAATTAAGGTAACATCATACCAACCTGCTTCTTCATAAAACTGAGATACAGTCACATCAGAAGTTGTTGTTGTATTTCCATTTCCAAAATCCCATGTATACATTTCACCATAAAGTGAAGTACTCGTAAATGGTAAACTAAACTCACCAACACATTGTGAAGTATCACCAACTTTAAAATCTGCAACCGGATACACACTTTTCACCACACTAGTTTTAGTAAGCGTATCATAACAACCACCAGCATCCTGTACTATTAATCGTACATCGTACATCCCCGTATCGGGTAAACTAAATGTGCTATGATAACCATTTTTGGTAACAACATCATATTCAGAAATCAACTCCCAGGTATAATCATTATAAGATGCCATATACGCATCAGACCTGTTTTGCATACGAATATTTGCCGTACCACAACGTAATGTATCAGTTGTTGTAAAAGCAGCAGATGGATTATACGCCGTGAAATCCAGTTCATAATAATCCCAACATCCGACAGTATCAGTCACTTTTAATCGAGCTGTATAATTTTTTCTGGCACTATTGTTTGTAAAAGTATGCGTCTGCGATTCATTTGTTTTGGCACGAACACCGGTTTCATCACCAAATTCCCAATCCCAGGTCAAAATATCCGAAGAACCATGAGCCTCTGAACTATCAATAAAATGAGCTGTAAACTCTGAATAACAAAAATTTGTCGTATCCATACCAAATTTTGCCCGCGGCCCTTTAACATAAACAGGCACCGGATACTCCAAAGAATCGGTGCATCCGCGAATATCCGTAATCACCAATTTAGTATTATAATACCCCGAATCAACATACACATGTTGTACATTACCACCTTCTGGCACAATCTCATTCTCAATATTATCAGTATTATCAATAGTTTTTTCTT
Organism: Bacteroidales bacterium; assembly: GCA_046482735.1. Lineage (GTDB taxonomy): Bacteria > Bacteroidota > Bacteroidia > Bacteroidales > UBA1715 > JAQICB01. Next base: position 2,780 of record JAWOEL010000088.1, read on the forward strand.
CACCATCACCAAAATCCCAATAATATTCAGCAATATAAGTAGAATCAATATCAATAGTTCGAAAATCAACAGTTGTATGCTTACATATATCAACAAAAGATGGCTCATAATTTGCTGTTTCATCAACAGCTTCGACAATACGTTGATTTTTTTTAGTTTCATTTAAAATAGTATCATAATACACTGAAGTAACTAAAAATCTATTTGAGTCTAAGTCGTCTGGGAATGTATATGTTATAGATTTTTCAGAAGTATGCACCGTATCAGTATTAAAAATCCAATATTGCAACTGTGTATGACTCAATGTATCTTCAAATGAGAATGTATATTTATTAGTACAATCCCCTGCCCAACCACCATCAATACCACCGCCAAAGCCGCCGGAACCGCCTCCGCCAAAGCCACCTCCGGAACACACCTCTTTCACAGTAACTTTCTGCGGTTCAGCATACGCAACACAGCCCTGTTTAGTTATAATGCCAACCCGCACCGAATACACTCCGGGATTTCTATATACATACCGACTTGTCTCATGTGTAAGCGTATCCACCTCTCCATTTCCATAATCAAACACATATGCATCAATCGGATCAATAGATAAAGCCTCCGCTGATAATTCTACAGGTAAAGGAACGCAACCATTTGAGGGAAACAACTCAAAATCAACACTTGGTTTTTGTATACGTATATACCGATATGTTTTACTATCAGAACACTCAGCCTCATTCTGTACCGTTAAAGTAAGTCGAGAATTGCCAAATCGGCTATACGTATGCGATGTGTCGGCAGCATTCTCCGAATACTCAGCTGAAGTTCCGTCTCCAAAATCCCATCTGTACGATGTGCCATCTTCACTTTGATTACTAATATTAACAGTATATGGAATATCACAGCCTTTGGGATTTTCAATATTAAAATCAGCTGTAGGTATGGGCAGAACTGTTATACTATCTACCACAGTATCGCCAACACAACCGGAATAATTATTAAACGCTGCATACTTCACAGCAAATGTTCCGGGAGTGTTAAACCTATATCGCACTGATTCACCAGTTTTGTCTTGAGAACCATCACTTATACCCCACCATGCATCATTACTAATGCCGGTAGTATCAATGGTAGACGAAAAACTAATTCTTTCACCCTGACAAATAGGCGATTCAGGAGAAAAAGTAAATGAACGATACGGTTTTCCAATAATAACATTTCGTGCTCCTGCAGTATGAGATGATTGAGAACAATTTCCGGTTTCATTAATTGCTGTTAGCGTAACTTCATACTCACCCGGTTGAGAATAATGATGTCTTAAAAACACATCATTGGATTCAAGCACCGTACCATCACCAAAATCCCAAACATAATTAAACGGGGTTGTCATATCCGATGTGTTTTCAAAATCAACGGTAAGAGTATCTGAACAAGACGTATTATTTGAAATAATAAAATGAGGAGTAATTTCCTGATACACATTAACTGCATTAAGATTCGTATATGAACTTACGCAACCAAAACTATTTTCAACAATAAGCGTCGGAGAAAATGTTCCCGGAGAATTATATTTATAAGAAAGGGATTCCCGGGAATAAAATGTTTGTTCCTCACCATCACCAAAAGACCACGACCACCGGACAATTTCACCATCTCCGGCATTGCTTTCATCAGTAAACTGCACTTCTGTTGGAACACAACCTTCGTCCGGCGTTACAGCAAACTGAACCTCAGGAATATTATACACCTGCACTTTCTTTGTAATTGTTGAAGTGCTTTTATCAGCAGCTAAAGTTGTCAGAATTATCTCATATACACCGGGAGTTAAAAAATTTTTTGAAACCTTTTCACCACTTACTTGTCCAAGCAATTCATTATCAGTTTCACTAACAAATTCCCACGTATAATTCACAATATCACCAGAGGAAACAGAGGCATCTAAACGTACCGTTCTGCTTTTACAGGAATCATAGGGTGTTTCAATAGAAAAATCAGCACTATGTTGTGCACATGCAATATAATGCATCACAAATAATATACTACAAATACATGCCTTTTTTACTAAAAAAATATATGTATGCAACCAATTATGTTTTTTTATTCTACTACTTCAAATTTTTGTATAACCGTTCAAATTACAGGCACATAAAAATCCCACACTACCTGAAGATTCATATATTCACTGAGAATTCCTAATTTGAACTCACATACAAATACTATAATTATAGTTATATATACATATGCAAATATAAGTATTTATAATCATGTGACTAAAAAATAATTACAATTTATATTTAAATTGTACAGATTAACAATTATTCAGATTAGGAAATATGTGCTACAAACAGTACATAACACACAAATGTGGATTACACAAGCAATAGAAAATTGATTAACAGTAAAAAAACATCTTACCTGTCTTAAATTATTTCATACACATTAATTCTCATGAATCAATTCAAATAATTCTTCTAAATCAGGTGTAAGAATAATTTCGCTCCGTCTGTTTTTTGCACGTGCTTCAGGTGTATCTGATGTATCAACAGGCATGTATTGACCTCTACCTGCAACCGTTATACGAGATCCTTCAATGCTTGAATTTTGCAATAATATTTGAGAAATAGCTAAAGCACGCTCAGTACTCAATTCCCAATTACGTTTAGCCCCACCGGTATTATCAGTATGACCTTCAACCATAATATCAATGTCAGGATTTTGTTCGAGTACTTCAGCTAATTTTTTGAGAGCCTCCTGACCTTGCGGTGCTACGTTACTTTTACCAACATTAAACAATAATGCCTCATCTAAAAGCACATAAATTTTACCATTACGTTCTTCAATAGTTAGTCCTTGTCCCTCAAATCCAACTAAAGCTTTTTTCACTTTCTTTCGAAGTGCATTAGAAATAGAATCCTTACGATGAATCATTTCTTCCATTTCAGCTATTTTTTTGTTTTTCTTTAAAATCTCATCATTTTTAATGCCTAATTCTGTGCGTATTAAATTGAGATTTTCGCGTTCCTCTTCTAATTCTATTTTCATTGCTTGCAACGAATCTTGCTGTTGCTGTAAACTGGTACGAGCATCTTGAATTTCTTCCAGAATTTTTCTACTTTCACGGGTATTCTCTTGTATTAAACGAGATTGTTTAGCAACTAAATTATCATTAAGTTCTTCTAAATCGGTTATCTGAAGTAACAAATTTTGTATTTTTTTGTATTTTGATGTTGTATCTGCACGAAGATCAACAACATCTTTACCAAGTTGCTGATTACGTTCTTGCAGCTCGCTTATCTCATCTTGTATCTGAGCCATTGCTGTGCGAAGAGAATCTTCGGTAAGTTTGCTACTTTCTTGAAGTGTTTGGAATTTTTTTTGCGATACGCATGAAGCTAATAAAAATCCTGCTAATAGAATATAAATAATGCTTTTCATATGTTTTTCTTAAATGATTTTAAAATTATTATAGTATAACGAACCATAATACATTGCGTTTCTTTAATCCTTACAAGGATAGGTAACACTAATCATGGTTTGGTTTCATCCTGTTTATTATTTTGCAAAAATACGGTGTATCTTCTAAATTGTTGTAAAGAATTGCAGTTTTTTTGCCTTTAATTATATGTTTTTTTTAGTGACTTTAATTCGAAATATTTTGGTATTCAGATTATCACAAATACTTCATTCAACTAACAATCAAAATACTACATCACATAAACAACATGAATTCACGGGCACGCAACACTTTTTGAAACAGTAAAAAAGCTTTACATCCCACTAAACATCTTTGTGAAAAAATAACAATTTGCATAAACAACCACTACAATCTCACAAAATTCAAACTATTAAAACAGATTTTCCACTATATATATGCAGTATTACTTATTTGTGTTTATTATAAAAAAAGATTTTGATTACAATATACACCATATTAAAATACATTTCTCATCATTTTATAAGAGGTTCAACAAAAGACTTTTTTATCTGAAAGTAAATAAAGTAAATAAAAAAACTTTCGTGTTAAAAAAAATCAATATATTTGCGGACTTAAAATGGAAAAAAACATAATTATATAATTATAAAACAAATAACACATGCAAAACAAAGGATTTATACGTGTTTTTACGATTTTATTGATACTTGCGAGTTTATACTCACTATCTTTCACGTTTTTTGTACAAAACGCCAAAAGCAATGCAGAGGAGTATGCACAAGGCAATCATCAAAAATATCAGGAATATATAGACTCTGTTGAATCAGCTGAGAGTTTTTACAATTTTCTGGGATTACGAAAATTTACATATAAAGAATGCCAGTCGCGTGAATTAAATCTCGGCCTCGACTTAAAAGGCGGTATGAATGTTATGATGGAAGTATCCATAAAGGATATGATAACAAATCTTTCGGATCGAGGTGAACAAGATACGATGTTAGTAAACACACTCGAACGTGCAGGCGAACTGGAACGAGAAGGAGCTGATGATTATGTGACTGCATTCGGACAAGCTTTTCAGGATTTATATCCAAACGAAAACTTACGTTTATTGTTTTTAGCTAATGAAGATATAAAAGATAAAATCAATTTCCGTTCTACAAACGAAGAGGTTTTATCTGTATTACGAGAAGAAGCAGATGCAGCATTTGATAATACATATAATATTATCCGCACACGTATTGACCGATTTGGTGTTGCACAACCCAATATTCAAAAAGTTGGAAATCGCCAGATTCTTGTAGAATTGCCGGGTGTAAATAATCCAGAGCGAGTACGAGAATTACTTGAAAGTTCTGCTGATTTAGAATTTTGGGAAACATATAATGCCGGTGAGGTTCTACAAGTAGTATTTGATATAAATTCTTTACTTGCCGAACAAAATAAAATTGAAGAAGATGTTGCGGATGAAGATACAGAATCTACTGACACTACAGAATCTGATGCAACTGACACTACTGCTGAAACAGACACTGCAGAAATGTCTTTACGTGAACAAATATTGCAGGATACACTTGCAGAAACAACAAGTGCTGAAGATACTGCACAAGATGAAAAATCACGTGAAGAAATGAAACAAGAAAATCCATTGTTTTTTCATTTAACTCCAAATATTTCACGCGAAGGGGAACCGGGAGTTGGTCCGGTAGTTGGATATGCAACTGACAAAAATATTGCACATATTGATTCAATATTAGCATTACCGGAAGTACAACAATTATTAAATGAACAACACCCCGAGTTAAAATTAGCATGGTCTCGTAAAGCTCAGGAAAATGGTTTTTACACACTTGTTGCTCTAAAAGATTTGGGTGCAAATGGTCGTCCTGCTTTGGATGGTGAAGTTGTTGTGAATGCTCGTCCAGAATTTAGCCAAACGAGTTCGTATGCAAGTGTGCAAATGACTATGAACAATGAAGGTGCCCGCGAATGGCGCCGACTTACAAAAGACAATAAAGGGCGGTCTGTTGCAATTGTTTTAGATGGATATGTATATTCATTCCCTACCGTTCAAAACGAAATATCTGATGGTATTTCTTCTATTACCGGAAACTTTACTATTGCTGAGGCAACAGACATGGCTAATATTTTAAAGTCGGGTAAACTTGCTGCTAAAGCAAATATTATAAGTGCGGAATTTGTGGGTCCTACTTTAGGTGAAGAATCAATATCAAGTGGTATTACTTCATTTGTGCTGGCATTTGTATTAGTATTGTTGTTTATGTTTTTCTATTATAGAAAAGCGGGTATGGTGGCTAATATTGCGTTATTATTAAATATATTTTTAGTATTTGGTGTTCTTGCATCCTTAGGTGCTGCACTTACATTACCCGGTATTGCCGGTCTTGTTCTTACTATAGGTATGTCAGTCGATGCAAATGTTATTATCTTTGAGCGTATTCGTGAAGAAATATCGCAAGGTAAAGGTGTGAAATTAGCTATCTCTGACGGATATAAAAATGCGTATTCAGCTATTATAGATGCTAACGTAACAACTATTATTATTGGTATAATCTTATTCTCTTTTGGTTCGGGACCAATTCAAGGTTTTGCAACTACTCTTATAATAGGTATTCTCACATCTCTTTTCTGTGCAATTTTCATTACACGTTTGTCTTTTGAATTATTTTTGGAAAAACATTTACCAATTTCTTTTGATACAAAGGTGTCTCGAAATGCATTTAAAAATATAAATATTAATTTTATTGCTAAGCGAAAGAAATTCTACATAATTTCATCTGCTATTATACTTATTGGTATTATATCAATGTTTGCCCGTCAATGGAGTCTTGGTGTAGATTTCAAAGGTGGTCGTTCTTATATTGTTCGTATAGATGGTGAGCGTAATACAACTGAAATAGCAAAAGAACTTAGCGATGTGTTTGAATCTACTCCTATAGTTAAGACATATGGTAATTTAGATCTTAAAATTACCACTGACTATATGATAAACGAAAAAGGTTCCCAGGTTGATAGTATTGTTGAGTCAAAATTATTTAAAGGTCTTCAACCTCGTTTAGATGAAAATACTGATTATGATACGTTTATTACGCAAAATATTCGTCAGTCAGATATGGTTGGTCCGACCATTGCTTCTGATATAATATGGGGGGCTATTATTTCGATTACTTTGGCTCTTATATTTATTTTCTTATACATTTTCGTTCGATTCAGAAACTGGCAATATGGTCTTGGTGCTGTTGCTGCACTATTCCATGATGTGTTGATAGTTCTGGGGGTATTCTCCATATTATGGGGACGTGTTCCTTTCTCATTAGAAATAGATCAGGCATTTATTGCAGCTATTCTTACTGTTATCGGTTATTCGATTAATGATACAGTAATTGTATTTGACCGCGTGCGTGAAATAACATCTAATTATCCGAAACGTTCTACAACTGACTTGTTTAATCAGGGATTAAATGGAACTATTAGTCGTACCGCGGTTACGTCACTCACAACATTTGTTGTGTTATTGGCTATACTCATTTTTGGTGGTGAATCAATTAGAGGTTTTGTATTTGCTATGACAATTGGTATTATTGTTGGTACGTATTCTTCATTATTTGTTGCATCTCCTATTTCATTTGAGTTTTTGAAAAAAAACAAACAAATTAATGAATAATTAATTAACTATATCAAAAAAAGGGAGACTAATATGTCTCCCTTTTTTTTGTACCAATATCATTCAAATGTATATACCTTTCAACATGTGATACACCACCACAGAAAATATGAAGGTGGAAATAAGAAAAATTATATAAAAAACACAAATTAACTACATTTCAAGTCCTGGATATGGATCTATAGTCTGAATTTTGCCATGTTCATCATAGTTCAATTCAGTAACCTTCAGAGACCGAAGATGGGTAACACCTTGTGATAAACTTGCATCGTGGTAAAATAGATACCATTTTCCTTCTATTTCACAAATAGCATGATGCGTTGTCCAACCAACCACAGGTTTCAAAATTGTACCTGCAAACGTAAACGGACCATAAGGATTGTCACCAATTGCATACTTAATAAAATGAGTATCTCCTGTAGAATACGAAAAATAATATTTTCCATTATACACATGCATCCACGCAGCTTCAAAAAAGCGACGATTATTATCTCCGGCACGCAACTCATTGCCTTGATCGTCAATTATAGATATCGCTATAGGCGATTCAGCAAACTCAAGCATATTATCCGATAATTTAGCAACACGCGGTGCAAGTGCCGGTTCAGTATCTGAAGGAACATCAAAAGATGTATCAAACACATTATCACGGTATTTTTGCAATTGTCCGCCCCAAATACCACCAAAGTACATATAATAACTACCATCTACATCCTGAAATACAGCAGGATCTATTGAATAACTGCCCCTTATAGGTTCAGGTTGTGGAACAAATGGTCCGGCCGGATTATCACCTACAGCAACACCTATACGAAAAATATCATCTGCACCTTTAGCAGGAAAATATACATAATATTTCCCGTTTTTGTGTGCACAATCACAATCCCACATTTGGCGTTTAGCCCAGGGTACATCCTTTACATGTAACACAACCCCATGATCTTTCGGAGAGCTATCAATTGTATCCATTGATAAGACATGATAATCCTCCATACCAAAATGGTCACCATTGTCATTAAACGGGATACCGGCATCAAAATCATGCGAAGGGTATATGTATATTTTCCCGTTAAACACATGCACCGAAGGATCGGCAGTAAACATATGTGTTACTAAAGGTTGAGAGATTGCATGTTTATGTAATTTTTCAAAATCAATATGTTCTATACTATCTTCTGGCATAAGGCAAATATTTAATATGTTTATTATTTTCGACTTTCAAGTAAATCTGTTTCTAATTGTGATTCCATTTTTTTATCTATTTCATAAAACAACAATAAAATGACTGCAACAAGAAATGGTAACGCAGAAAACACACTTATTAATAATTTAATTCCGTTAATCGCTGTTTCTGTTTGCTCAGGAGATTTTGGTACATATCCAAAAATATCCAAAATCCAGGTAATAAGTCCCTGTCCCAGACTCATACCGGCTTTAAGTCCTACCATCATTGCAGAAAAAATAATGCCCGTCGCACGACGATTATGTTTCCACTCCGAAAAATCGGCAACGTCGGCAATCATAGCCCACAATAAAGGAATAGTTAATCCATAGAAAAAACCATGTAAAATTTGTGATACATACACGAGACCGATTGCATAGGGAGAAAAGAAATAAAACACAACCAAAAACAGCATTGACAAAAATAAGGCAGAACGAAACACATCACGTTTCCCGAATTTATCGGCCAATTTTCGTGAAAATGCTATGCCAAGAATCATACATAATATACCTCCTGCATTAAAAATACTAAAGCCCATTGATGGAACCGATTCATAGGTTAACCCTATAGATGCAAGAATATCTTTCAATGGTAATAAGAATTTAGCTAATGCTTGCTTATTCAAATAATTTTCAAAATAAAATATATACGAACCTCCTTTTAAAGATAATGTCATGAAAACACTAATAGTTACAAACAACATAATTATCCAGGGTTTATTCGTAAATAAATCCTTAACATCTTGTTTTAACGAAGAATTTTGCTCCGGTTTTGGAACAATTCGTTCTTTCGTTGAAAAAAAAGTTATGAGCAACAATACAGAACCTAAAATTGCGAGAAAAGTAACTACTTTTTCAAAACCAAGTGCTTTATCACCTCCCCCGGCTTTAAGCACAATATCGTACATAAAGACCTGCACAAAAAACTGTGCCAACATTACCGCAACAAATCGAAACGAAGAAATACTATTCCGTTCCGACATATTTCCGGTAATAACTCCACTCAAAGCTGCATATGGTAAATTATTTGCAGCATATAACAATAATAAAAGGGAGTACGTTATTGTAGCATACAAAATTTTACCTTGTGTTGAAAAATCCGGTGTGCTAAATGCTAAAATTGAAGTGATTGCAAGCGGTACAGAAGTCCACAAAATCCACGGACGAAACTTCCCCCAACGGGTTTTGGTACGATCCGAAATTGCACCCATTATAGGATTAAACAAAAACGCAGCAGCAATACCGACCGTAAAAATAATAAACGTTGCAACTTTCGGTTCTAAGCCATACACATCGGTATAAAAATAGGCGAGATACGTTATTAATGTCTGAAAAACCAAATTGGCAGCTAAATCTCCCAAGCTGTATCCGATTTTTTCTCCTAATGAAATTTTTTCTAAACGATTCATTGTAGTTATTTTTTAGTAATTAAATGTACTTATTAAAACTGACTGCCGGGTACCTATTTATATTCTTTCAGCGTTTGTGTGGAATTGCCAGACATCATATCCATCTTCGGCATACACATATATATGTACACACACCCAACATATAACAAAAAAGCACCTCACAAAAACATTCATATGTTTATTTTTCAAAGCTTTAATCTTATCCTGTAATTACAGCGAAATAAACTCTCACAATATTTTAAAACTATATTACATATCATAATACAAATCAAAATAATCTGTTCGATATATATTGCTAATGAAAAATCATGTAATAACAGAGATATTGAAAAAATTAATCCGAAATAATAAATTTTACATTATTTATATATGCAATCGCCTCATTTCCTTCTTGATTACCGGAAATAAGAGCAATACTCACATTAGATAACAATTCCGGTGCTAACACATTATCACCAGCAGTTTCAAAACCTGACAAATTAAACTCTGATAATGGAACGCTATACGTTACCCACTCCGTTTCCGATGCCTGATAACCACCATCGCCACCAAAGTTCCACACAAATGTGTCACCATCAGCCTCTTGCAATTGCAAATCAAGATTTGTAGTAGCATTACCCGCATACAAATCAAATTGAATAGTTGTTTTACTTACCTCTGCCGGCAATCCAAAAACGTCACCGGAACTTCTGTTTCCCCCGATAGCGGAACCAATCCACCAATCCTCATTTTCGTCTACCCCACGCATATAGAGCACAGTATCTGTACTTTCATGAGCAAGAGGATTTACAACATAATCATATTCTTGTAATTCAGTACCATCACTTGTTTGCTCCCATTTACCTGGCAGTAAACCTTCATCATCATTATCAAATGAAGACAAAAGCATTGTTGTTATTTCACCGGCATGTGTTTGTGCTTGAGCAACATTAGAATAATTAGATTGTTTATTATTATATTGAGCATATACACGATACGCATACTGTGTAGACGAAGCTAAACCTTTATCTTCGTACGAACTCACATTTGACTCAAGCACGACATGTTGCTCAAAATCATTGTCTGCAACGGCACGTTCTATTATATACGCTGTTTCGTTATCTGCATTATCTGACCAACTAAGAGAAATCTGAGACTGAGACTCAACTTCTACTGAAAGGTTTGTAGGCGTAGCAACATAACTCGTTTCCTGAATTACAAATTTTATATTATCAAGATACAATGCCGTATAATTTCCGGTAGAGTTACCCGAAATAAGTGCAAGACTAATATTGGCTAACAATTCAGGATGTAATTCTTTATCACCATTACCATCATTATTAAAATCAGCTAAATTAAACTCATCCAAAGGAACCGTTTCGAAAGTTTGCCATTGTCCTACAGTAGGAGACGAACCACCATCTCCACCCAGATTCCACGAAAACACATCACCATCAGCCTCTTGCAACTGAATTTCGACATTTGCAAATTCATTTACTGCATACAAATCAAACTGAATAGTGATATTTGAACCATTTGATGGAAGACCAAACGGATCACCCGCATCATCTCCACCAAGAGCCGTACCAACCCACCAATTATTATTATCGTCGGTACCTGCCATATACAAAGACGTATCATTTTTTTCCTGTACCGGATTAGGTTCCAAAGAATAATCAGTCATTTCTGAACCATCATTGGTACTGTTCCACAATCCCGGATATAAACCATGTCCATCAAAATCGGACACCAACATTTCTATTCTATTTTGACTAGGATCAGGTTCCGGGAAATTTTTATCATCATAATCATGTTCGCATGCTGTAAACAAATACACACAAAGCATACCCAACACGAACAATATATTTTTTGTAATCATATGTATAAAATTTGCCATAATTAACATTGCTATCGTTCAGAATTTCTACCACCAATACCGGTATAAATAATTTTTATATCATCAATATAAATATCTCCGGACCAAGCCTCTTTACCCGGATTCACAAAAAACAAAACATGCGTTATTCGTTTTGCATCTAATTCACGCCGCACCGGATGTGCCTGAAACATATTATCTTTATAAATATACACATAGCTTATAAACTCCTTATTTTCGGTCGGTTCCAACCAATTTGTCGCCGGATTGCCATTCGACAAATACCCCTTATAATCCTGTACATCTACCCGCAATTCCGGATACCCTTCTCCTTCATACCGAGCTTTGAGTACCAATTTATATGCCATAGACATATCCATTGTCTCAGGCAATTTTAC
>JAWOEL010000124.1:0-7545 GCA_046482735.1 Bacteroidales bacterium
CTTTTATTCCATAAAATCCTTTTCCTCCATATTTAGGCAGCAGGGAAGGATGAAATGAAACTACCATAGAAATTAATTTTGCAGTGCTTAAACTTAAACACACTATTAAAGAGAAAAAATAATGCTTAATTCTCAATGCTTAATCCGTCAGTGGACGGACATAGTGATGAATGGAACGGTGCACAAAAACCTGTTAGCGTCCGCAGGTCCTGACAGCGTTTTGTAGATATGAGATATCAGGTATGAGATATTAGATAAAATTTTGCCTTGTGCCTTATTAGGCTGAAAGTTGTATCTCGCTTTGGCGGACCTAAGCAAATTCAGCCCAATTGCAACGCCTTGGGTAAAGAATGAAACCACGTTCTTATCGCCTGAAGGGGCAGTATACAAAATTTTCAGTTCCCCAACACCCTCCGCCCTGCGGGCACCTCCCTCAAGGGAGGAATAGCTTTGTGCAAAATTTTACTTTTCTAATCTAATATCTGATATCTAACCACCGTCAGGGTTTACAACCACTGACGGGGTTTTCCACATACCAATACATGTGCTGCCCCATCACACCTCAACAGTGGACGGAGTCCCTGTTGATGGTGACTCGTAAAAAAGAAGAGGATGCTTTTGAATAAAGTATAAGTATTCACTTTCATTTTCGCATTTTGCACCTCTCAGGATAACGAACTTCGGTGATTGGATTGTTGTTTTCTGCGAAGCAGTGTGAGTAATTCAATAATTGAGTAATTTTCCGGTGTGTGAAGAAAAAGTGTGGCTGCTGTGTGTATGGGGATTTTTGTGAAATATGTTTTATGTGATTCGTTTAAAAAGCGAAATATGAAAAATGCATTTGTCCACTGGAAAAAGCGTTGGATAAATGCGTGTTGTGATGATGAATGTGATTGTATTTCTTGTGTTTTTGTGATGAATTGTTGCTCTCCTATATATGTTTGCACACTTGGGTGAAGGTTGCTGAAAATGTGTTTTATTTCTTCGGTTTCGGCAGAATGTAGAGTGGGTATTACTGAAAAAAAAGAGTGTAGTACTGTATAACTTTTTGGATGGTATGAATAGTATACCGGGTGTGACGACGAAATCATTTGTGTCATTGCATGTCCGGTGCCAAAAGGTACTCTGTGTGATATACGTGCCGAAGGAAATACGGTAGTACCTGTTATTTCTCCGACGTGTTCTGCCTGATATAGTTTTTGTAAAAAATAAAAATCCTCTCCGGCTTGGCGTTTGTTCATGCCACCATGTTTGCAATAGCTGAGTGCACGTACTGTCATGCAGGAGCCTACGGTGTGATATGGGTAGGGGAATTTTATGTAGTGCAGGGCTTCTACGTAGAGTCGGAGATGGAGTTCGTATTGTGCAATTGCGGTATATGTTGTATCATCTAATTCTCCGGAAAGTGGATGTTCAAAATATATATGTGCTACGTTGTGTGCCGGATGTGTTGCATAAAAACGCTCTATTTCGGTAAAATAGTTTGGTGCAACACCTGTGTCTGCATCGCAGGCAACAATAATGCCCTGAGCATTGTTGAGTGTGTCAAATCTTCGTACAGCTTCGTCCATACCTACTTTACGTGCCCAACCAACTCCTGCATGTTTTTTTGGTGCATTGGGTGCGTATATTGGATGTATTGTGTGTTTTTTTGTGGAATGTTTTGTGCTGTATGTTTGTATACATTTATAAGTATCGGCGTTATATTGTTTGTCTGCTTCGGGTGCTGTTTCGCTAAAATTCACAACAACAAGTATTTCCACATCGCAGTCAGGTTTATTACATGATTGCAGCGAGGTGAGTGTGTCAATAATATCGGGTTCCGAAAAACAAGGAATTACAACGATAATGTGTGCATCAGGAGAGGGGGGAGTGGAAATATATTGACCGAATGTGTGAAACCGCGAAAAATATGTGTGAGCAAAATTCATGGTTATACAGAAAAAATATTTCGTGCATTAGCTGTTGTTATGTCTACGACTGTTTGTACTGAACACTGTTTGATTTCTGCAATCTTTTCTGCAACATACGTAATGTATGCCGGTTCGTTTCGTTTGCCTCTGTATGGTGTTGGTGTTAGGTATGGGTCATCAGTTTCGAGTACGATGTGTTGCAAATCTATCTCTTTTACTACCGCATCCAGCCCTGAGTTTTTAAAGGTTACTACGCCACCAATTCCAAGCAATAAGCCGTGTTCTATAGCTTTTTGTGCATCGTGCAGACTTCCCGAAAAGCAATGGAAAACACCTGTGTACGTTGGTATGTTTATCGATTCTAATAGTTCAAAAATTTCGGTAAAAGCGTTTCGAACGTGAAGAACTATTGGTTTGTGTATACGTTGTGCTGTCAGAATTTGGTGTGTACATGTGTGTATTTGTTGTTCGAGAAAACTGGTGTCCCAGTAAAGATCAAGACCAATTTCACCGATAGCACATATGTCTTGTTGTTGAATGCGTGCTTCAAATTTTTCTATTTCCTGTTTATAATTTTCGTCAACAGATGTCGGGTGAATGCCAGCCATGGGTACACATATGTCCGGGAATTCAGAAACTGTTTGGTCAATTTCTTTGCGGTGCGTACTATCTATGTCCGGCAATAGAATTTTGTGAACCCCCTGTTGTTGAGCTCTGTCTATTGCCTTGTGTCTGTCTTCGTCAAATTGTGGCAGATATATGTGAGAATGGGTATTTATATAGTTCATACATTTTTCTTTTGTGTACACAAATGTACTTATTTCATCTTATTTTTCGAAAAACTAATGTATAGAAAACCGTTGATTAGGATAAAGGAACCCGAATATGGTAGGTGGTGCCTTTTCCTTCTTCACTTTCACAAGAAATGTCGCCGTGTAATTGTTTCACAACAGCGTTAAAAACCATGCTCATGCCAAGTCCTTTGCCGGTTTGCATATTAGTAGTAAAGAATGGGTTAAATACTTTTTTGACTACCTCAGGCGGCATACCTTTTCCGTAATCAGAAAAATCTAATAGTAATTCATTCTCAACTTTTTGTATATGAATTTTTACCTGATGTTTTTCGTCCTCAGTATATGCGTGATGCATAACATTTTTTATCATGTTGGTAATAATTCGGGCATAAGCAGCCGGATAACTTTCTAATTCAATTTTTTCAGGGCACTCTATATGCAAATCAAAATCACGCTCGGACATGTGTGCAGAAAGACTGGTAATAACTTCTTTAATGTAGTCGCATACAATAAATGTACGTTTATTGTCGGTCATTTCGTCAACAGATATTTGTTTGAAGCTTTTTACTAAATTGCCGGTGCGTACAAGGTTCGACTGTATTAACCGACTCGCTTCCTGAGTAGATAAGAGATAATCTTGCAAATCGGATTGTTTCATTTTTTTGCTTTCAAACAATTCTTTCAAAGATTCTGTTTGAGTAAAGAGAGAACTGGAAGCCGCAATACCTATACCTACCGGAGTATTTATTTCGTGTGAAATGCCGGCAACTAAATTACCGAGAGATGCCATTTTCTCCGATTCAATAAGTTGTTTTTGTGTTTTTTGCAGTTCGTTCAGAGATTGTTCTATAGATGTTTTTTGTTGTTCAATTTCGTTTCGTTGATTTACCGCAACATCACGTTCATATTCAATTTCGCGAGATTGGTGTTCTATTTCGTCTCGTTGTTTTTTTATTTCAATTTCTTGTTTTTTTAGCTTATCAATGTCTGATTCTATAAGTATTAATTTTGTTACTTTATTGTGTTCAATAATTGGTGTTACCATGCATTGTATCCATACATGCCGGGAGTGTTGAACACGTTGAGTTTCATATACAACAGATTGTTTCGTTTCAATACTTGTGTGTATATGTTTTTGTTCTTCAACAGATTCTACGAAATTGTAAAAATTGTGAGGTGTCGTATCATAATACGAAATAAATGCCCGGTTTATCCATTCTACTGTTCCGTCCGGGTTAAGGATTGTAACTGCATTTGCTGTTTGGCTGGCGACTATAGATAACTGTTCTAATTCGTAGTTAAGCATTTCCAGATTTTCACGTTGTACGGAAATTTCTTCTTGTTGTTGTAGTATTTCTGAATGTTGTACAGAAAGTTGTTTGTAGTATTTTCTACGTGTTTTGAAACGTAATAGTAACAGTATGATTAAGAGAATAATTCCGCATAAAACTACCCCTAAAGCCATACGCGACATTTCTAAGAAGCGTTCTTGTTGAGCCAGCAAGGCAAGTTCTTTGTTATATTTAATTATTTCGTATTCGTATACTTCTTCTTTTTGAAGCATTTTATGTTTTAGCACATCTAATTCTTTCGCATCTACTATATGTTTTTGTATATATTGACTTAGCTGCTGGTCTTGTAAATTTTGAGGACTTTGTAGTGAGTAGTAGAGTTTGTAGTATGATAATGCTAATTTTTTGTTTCCTATTGCTTTATATACAGAAACCAAGGCTTTATAATTTTTGCTGAGAATAGAGGTGTAATTGTTTTTCTTTGCAAATTCTATACTTTGTAGAAAATTATCAATTGCCTGTGTATAGTCTTTTTCTTGTCGGTTTACGTTTCCAATGTTATACAATACTATTGCTATACCACGTTCATTAAAAATTTCCTCGTATAATTTTAGTGAAATAGTATAGTGTAAAAGAGCTTCTTTGAGTTCATCTATATCAAAATAGGCGTTTCCTAAGTTGTTGTGGTATAGAGCCAATCCCGCTTTTTCTTCTAGTTTCGAGGCTATGTTGATTGCTTTGTTGTAATATTCAATAGCACGAACGTATTTTTGTAATTGATGATGCGAAACACCTATTTTGTTGTAGGCTTCGGCTTCGAGATATTGATTGGTGATGTAATCCAACGATTCATTTAATACGTCAATTGCTTCACGAAATTCTTTGTTTTTCATGAGTACATCTGCCATTTTAAAATAAATATCTGTGGTTTTGGCTTTGTTGTTTTGTGCTTTGTATGTTTCTAAACTTTCTTTAAAAAATTCTATAGATTCTTCTGTGTACCATAAATCTGAGTATATATCACCTATTTCTTCTTTCTTTTCGGCGACTTCGGTTTCTGATTTATGTGTTTCTAAAATTGAAAGCGACTGTAAATGCATGTCGAGCGCATTGTTGTATTCGCCTGAAATAAAATTATTTTCAGCCAAATAATCCAGACAAACCAGTTGTTTGTCAATATTTTCAATCGAATCATATAATGCATAGGCTTGAGATAATTCTTTTTCTGAAATAGAAAATTGTCCAAATTGCATATTTTTAATACCACTCGATAATAACGAATCTGCTAAAAACGAATTATTAATTTGAGCATCTACTTTCGGTTTTTCAATCTTAGCTTTGTCTGCGGCAAGTATTTTTGATATGTCGAGGACTTCCGAAACCGAAGAAAGCGTATCGGTTTCCGCAAGCAAACTATCGGTCATTTTTTGAGTTGTAATTAATTCGTTTGCTAATCGTTTTTCTTCGCGTATAGAATCGCGCATGAAAAGTATTCGTTCTCTGTGTTTAAAAATGGAGTATGCTGTGCTGTCAATTACAGTTTTGGTGCGCGACAGTGTGCTGCAATGCAATGAATCAGTTGTTGCAAAAATGTCTTGAATAGAATCAAACACCTCTGCAGAATCACTTAGTTCGTTTAATGACCTGAGTATTGCAAAATCTTTGTTGCTTTGTTTGAAACTGGTATCATCCACAAAAATTGGTTCTAACTCTATAGTGTTGATAAATGAGTAGTCGGTAAAATATTCTGCAATAAAAAATGGTTTTCCAAAATATACAGAATCAGCATATTCTATAGATACAACATATTCATGTTCCGAATGCACCTTAAATTTGTACGAGCCGTCGAGGGAATCGAGTATTGTAGAATCTGCAATAGCACGTGTGGTGAGGTCGCATAAATATATATTTTTGTTGCGTACGGTGTCTGTATAGTTATGTATTACTATTCCGGTTAAGTCAACGTCAGGATAGATGATGTTATTCTTATATGTAACTATCTGGAAATTATATTCGCCATTTGTCGAAGTGCAAGACGATGAATAATACGCTTTATCACCTGATAGAGTGGTTTTGAAAAACATATCATTAAAAGGGGTATTGATAGGATAGCCTATATTTTCGATATTGCGAGCTATGCTGTCTTCCTCTATGGAACATTGATATATGTCAAAACCGCCCATTCCGCCGTTGCGGTTACTACTCCAATATAGCATGCTGCTTCGTGTTTGAAAATGCGGACTTTCTTCGTGAAACTCTGTGTTTACTTCCGGACCTAAGTTAATAGGTTCTTGCCATGTGCCGTCTTCTGCACGTTTCGACATGTATATATCAAGCCCACCATATCCGCCTTTTCTGTCCGAAGTAAAATATATAACGTTTCCATGTGCAGATATTGTTGCATGCGTTTCGTTGTCGGATGAATTGATTGGTTCGGGAAATTTTTTCAGAGGAGACCATATAGCACTGTCCAGTAAATTCGAATAGTAAATATTACTTCCTTTTTTGTCTTCTCTATACACAAGCAGCATTTTTCCGTTAGGATGTATATCTACACTAGCTTCACGTCCCGGAGAGTTTATGTTGCTGCCAATAGGGTGAGCTTCGGACCATGATGAGTCTTTGTAGTGTATAGAAAAAATATCGTCGTTAAAAGCTTTGTACTCTAATTTATAATTATCCTTTTCAGGATTTTTGTCGGTAGTATATATAAAGATGCTTTCGTCCGGCGAAAATAATGCACTGTGGTAGTATTCCGGGAGAGTGGTAACAGTGTTGAAATCGGTGAGGGTTACGGTGTCAGGATTTTGCATTAATTCAGGTCCTGATTTGCATGCGTCTATGTAATGGAGACACATTTCATAGTTGCTATGTAGTTCGTCTATATGTTCTTTATATTGTAAAAAATAATTTTCGGCAACTTCGTAGTTGTAATTATAAAAATGTTCTAATGCTAAAAACCATACCGCATCGAATGGGGCTGATGATTGCCGTACGCGCGATCTGTAGCGTTGGGTGATGTCGGTAATTGCTTTTTCTAAATGGGGAATTGCTGGTTTGTGCGAGTGTCCTCGTATTATGGCATATGCCATTTTGAAGTTGTAATTTGCATTGTCTGGTTCTTCTTCCAGTAATTTTTCTATAAGAGGAATGGCTTTGTCGTATTGCTTCATAGACAACATCCGATCCATTGTTTTGTATATATTACGTGTAGATGGGTCATCTTGCGTAAACAGAGTTGTCGGCAAAATAAATATTGCTAATGTAACTATAATTCCTGACCAAGTTGATGTTCTCAACATGTATTGATGGGGTTTGTTAAAAATATTCTTTTTTCTTATGTAATATACTATATCAGATATATGCGAATATACAATAAAAATATAGGATTAGCTATTGCTTTTGTCGTTAATTTTTGGTGAGGTGTTATTTTTATACGTATTCGATTTTGATATTTTTTGGGGTTTTGTTTTTTACTCTACCTTTGATAATGAAACAAAGTGATTAATAAACAATGGTTTTTTGTGAGTCTGTATGTGGTACTAT
>JAWOEL010000014.1:0-8058 GCA_046482735.1 Bacteroidales bacterium
CCGGAGTAACGGCAATTTACAAAGCAGGTGGTGCTCAGGCTATTGCTGCAATGGCATACGGAACGGGAACTATTCCGAAAGTGCATAAAATTTTCGGACCGGGAAATCAATTTGTAACACAGGCAAAAATGATGGTAAATGCCGAGGGGATTGCTATAGACATGCCGGCAGGACCGTCGGAAGTAATGGTTGTTGCTGATGAATCGGCACGTCCCGCTTTTATTGCTGCTGATTTGCTTTCACAATGCGAACACGGGAAAGACAGTCAAGCAATATTAGTTACGAATTCACAGGAAATTGCACAAAAAACATTAGAAGAGGTTAACTCTCAAATTATAACAACCGGTCGGCTCGAATTGACTGAAGCATCGAAACAAAACAGCCGAATTATTGTATTTGAATCAGAAAATGATATTGTTGATTTTATGAATGAATATGCACCGGAACACCTTATTCTTTCGGTAGAAAATGCATTTCAATACAGCAAAAAGGTTATTAATGCGGGTTCGGTTTTTCTTGGCAACTACTCGCCTGAAAGTGCCGGCGATTATGCTTCGGGAACCAATCATACCTTACCGACAAACGGCTATGCAAAAGCATACAGCGGTGTTTCTCTGGATAGTTTTGTAAAAAAGATTACCTTTCAGGAAATTACCGAAGATGGTCTTCAGGAAATCGGTCCGATAATAAAAACAATGGCACAAACAGAAATGCTTGATGCTCACAAAAATGCAGTATCTATTCGATTACAGTATTTACAAAACAATAATACCTGAACTCTGTGAAAAAATTTAATCTCAACCATTTATTACGAACAAACATTCGTAATATTGAACCATATTCTACCGCACGAGACGAATATTCAGGAACAGCATTGGTAAATCTTGATGCTAATGAAAACTCCTTTGGCTCTATTGGCGACACAAAACACAATCGTTACCCCGACCCATATCAAACAGAACTAAAAACGCTCATTTCCGGGATAAAAAACATTCCGATTGACCGTATGTTTCTTGGTAACGGAAGCGACGAAGCTATTGATTTAATATACCGTGCATTTTGTGTACCCGGTACAGACAATGTTATAACATGCCCTCCAACTTATGGCATGTACAAAGTTTCGGCACAAACCCAGGATATTCAATGCACAGAAGTCCCGCTCACTGAAGATTTTGACATTGACCCCACACGGATTCTTGCAGCGGCAGACACTCACACAAAATGTATATGGCTCTGCTCGCCAAACAACCCGAGCGGAAATCTGTTATCGACCAATAACATTGAATATATTCTTACAAATTTTTCGGGTATTGTGGTAATTGACGAAGCATACATTGATTTTGCCGATTCCCCCTCATGGACAACCCGCTTAGATGAATTCCCCAACCTCATTGTATTGCAAACATTCTCAAAAGCATGGGGACTCGCAAACATTCGTTTAGGGATTATGGCTGCATCACCGGAAATTATTTCGGTGATAAATGCAATAAAATTACCCTACAACATTAACGGTATAATTCAGGATTTTGCTTGGTCACACATCAAAAAGCACCATAAAGATAAAGATGTTATGGTTGCAAAAATTCTCAAAGAACGAGCAAAACTTATTCGTGAAATCGAACACATTCCGTATATCATAAAAATATTCCCAACCGATGCAAACTTCATATTAGTAAAAATGAAACAAGCCCGTAAGGTTTATAACTATTTGATAGAAAAAGGAATAATTGTCCGCGACAGATCCAACATACAATTTTGCGAACAAACACTTCGCATTACGGTAGGAACATCGCGCGAAAACAATCTCCTGATTTCGAGTCTGAAAGAATTTAAATAATAACGTGAGTTCGACGTACATAGTATAAAAAACATGAAACACATACTCTTTTTTTCGGGAAGCAACAGCTCTGCATCAATCAATACTGAAGTTGTGAAATATGCAGCTGCATTGAGTACACATCAAAAACAATATATAGATTTACGGGAATACGATACACATATATATTCAGCCGATTCGGAAAAGAATAATGGCGTTCCCGCTCACATACACACTCTGGTAGAGAAATTTCGTCAGGCAGACGGGTTCATACTTGCATGTCCGGAACACAACGGCAGTTTACCCGCATTTTTCAAAAACATCATCGACTGGATGTCACGCATAGAAAAAAATATATGTGGCGACAAACCGGTATTACTACTCACCACCTCGCCCGGAAAAACAGGCGGCGAAACAGTAAATAAAACATTACAAACCCTCCTGCCCCGGTGGGGAGCACAATCGGTAATCGCTCTAAAAATACCGGCTTACCACTCCGTAAATTCAGCAGAAGAGTATTTTTCCTTACATAGCGACCGTGCCGAAAAAATGCACAAAGCTATAGCCGAATTTGATGCTACAGTGTAGGTTGTAAAACATTAATGCCTGAAAAAATCGTGTTTACGAATTACATTCTGCCTGTGGTAAAATTTTATCAATCTCAAATATTAATATCCAGCCGTACTAAAACAACAATTTACGCCTTATATTAAACCATGATATACACAACACACCACCAAACATTATATTTTGATAAAAGCAAATAAGAAATTTTATGAAAAAGATCTCTACTTTATTTCTTCGTATACACAAAATCACGTATTTTTATTAAAAAATGAAATAGACATACATGAAACAGACAAATATCCTTTTTATTATAGTCCAACTTTTCGCATGTATAGGAGCATCTGCTCAGAGCAACGTAACTTTTACCAGTTCATATACAAATCAAAAAGACAATTGCCTATGGAGATCAGAAATAACAGGTATAGAGCCACACGATGATGATTATAGAACCTGCGAAGGAATTGGCGACTATGAAATATTCGAATTCTATCAAACAGATGGCATACCAAGACAAATTGTACAAAACACTCACACTGATTTTGAAACATATCTAATGCCTATCGATGTTTATAATTCATGGCATTACGGAACATTGCTTGAGTGGCGTTTAGCAAATGGTGAACCCTTTGCAGTTATTTACCGAATAACGTGCTACAAAAAATCACAAGACGGAACCGAAAAAAAAGATGAATATCTTATAGTACGTGGTTTAGAAGGATATAATATTAAAACTGATATCAATGTAAAGAAAACTAAAAACGCAAACAAACTCGCTAGAAATACTGCAGACAAGGCTTTTTCAATACAGAATTAGTACAACAACACACAGATGCAGCCAACCCGCACACATCTTACAAACATCTCAGATAAGATATGCAAAAACTAATAAAAAAAGTTAGTTTATACATATACGTTTGCTCTCCTTTTCTATACTAATAAAAAACAATCACTTTTCGTTACCCACCCCCACACATCTCACTTTTTCAAGCACAACCTGTTAATTATGTAAGATATTCCACAAGACATGTAAAGCTTTCCGCAAGTACATTTTAGATATTTGTACACGAATAAAAAAGCATACGAAAATGAATAAAAAAAAATTAACCGGAAAAATAATTGTATTCGCATTTCTAGCATTGCAATATAATTGTATATCAAAAGCTCAGGAAACCAAAAATTTCGGAAAAAATCAGATTACCAATATAAACACAATGAAAAAATTTGAAATGAGTCCCTTACCGTATGCATATGATGGTCTGGAACCTTTTATTGATAAACAAACACTGGAAATTCATTATAGCAAACACCATGCAGCATATTATGAAAAATTTCTGAATGCCATTAAAAACACAGAAATGGAAACAATGAACATAACAGATATTTTCAACAACATAAGCAAATATCCGGCAGCTGTAAGAAACAATGCTGGTGGATATTATAATCATACGTTTTACTGGGAAGGAATGAAACCCGATGCCGGAACTCTGCCACAAGGCACACTATCTGAAGCAATAAACAAAAACTTTGGTTCCTTTGAAGGATTTAAAAAACAATTTTCAGAAGCTGGAAAAACGCAATTTGGCAGTGGCTGGGCATGGTTATGTGTGGATAACAAAAGCAAACTATTTATTTGCTCCACCCCAAACCAGGATAATCCATTGATGGACATAGCTAAAAAAAGGGGCACATTATTACTAACAATAGATGTGTGGGAACATGCCTATTACATTAAGTACCAAAACAAAAGGCAGGATTACATTGATGCGTTCTGGCATATTGTGAATTGGGAAAAAGTTGCATACAGATATGACAAAGCCTTACAAACAAAAGGTGTACAATAATGCATGTTATACACCAAGCTATATAATTCGCAGAACAGCTATACACAGATTGTAATGAATATTTTAACATATCATTAAAAATCTTAGAAGCTTTATTCCGGACAGAATCAGAGCAAGTTTTACGTTTTGAAATTAATTAATACCACTATGAAACAATCTACAGTAAAAATAAAATCAATTCAACATCTCAATCATAATGTATTACAAATTGTTACCGAAAAACCACAGGAATACACCTTCACTCCCGGTCAGGCAACCGAAATTTCCATAAACAAAAGCGGTTGGGAAGATAAAAAAAGACCATTTACCTTTACAAGCCTTCCGGATAGTGACTTTCTCGAATTCACTATCAAAACATATCCAGACCACAAAGGCGTTACAAACCAGCTTTTAAAACTAAAAGATGAAGATGAATTAATTCTGCACAAAATTTTTGGCACTATTGATTATAAAGAAGAAGGCGTATTTATTGCAGGTGGTGCGGGTGTTACACCATTTATAAGCATCATCAAAAATCTTCATTCAAAAAATAAGACCGGCACCAATAAACTTATTTGTGCCAATAAAACAAAAAAAGACATATTCTTAGCTTCGGAGTTAAAAAAAATATTAGGTGCAAATTTAATCTCCATTTTATCCGACGAAAAAAAATTAGGGCATGCTCATGGTTTCATTACAAAAGAATTTCTGGAATCACACATACCTCAATCCGTCAAAAACATTTATATCTGCGGACCTCCACCAATGATGGATAAAATGAATACACACCTGGATTATTTAAAAATCGATAAAAACATCATTATTACCGAAGAATTTTAAATTCGTCTCTAAAGTCCGCTTCTGCCCAACTGCTTTCAACATAAAAATAATCAATTCATTAACATACAAGCATATGAAAAAATCAACTACCAACACAAATCCCGAAATAGCTCGTGCAGAATATATAGAAGTAGAACCCAATGTTCGTCTTCATATTACAGATTTGGGTGAAGGCAGACCGATTGTTTTGATACACGGTTGGCCTTTAAGTGACGAAATGTATGAATACCAATACAATGCTCTGACACAAAACAACTTCCGAGCAATAGGCATTACATTACGTGGTTTCGGCAAATCGGATAAGCCATACGGAAAGTATGATTATGATATTCACGCATCGGATATTAAAACCGTCTTGAGCACACTCCATATACAAGATGCAGTATTAGTAGGTTTTTCAATGGGCGGCTCAATAGCAATCCGTTATGTTGCAACATATAATGCCGCACATATTTCCAAGCTGGCATTGTGCAGTGCAGCAGCACCAATCTGGACACAACGTGAGGATTTTAAATACAATCTACCCAAAAGTGCCGTTGATGAATTAATTGAATTGAACTCGCAAGACAGACCACAACTTTTAGTTAATTTTGCCAACATATTTTCCGCTACCGAATCCTCACTCAATAAAGGAATACGCAATTGGTTACATACAATAAATATGAGTGCATCATCATACGCTACAGCACAATGTTTAATTGCCTTACGCGATACCGATTTAAGAAGTGATTTAGAAAAAATCACAATTCCTACCGTGATAATGCATGGCAAAAAAGACAAAATTTGTTCTTTTGATTTAGCCGAACAAATGCAGATAGGTATACCGCATTCAAAACTTATCCCCTTCGAAAAAAGTGGTCACAGTATATTTTTAGAAGAAAAAGACAGCTTTAATTCAGCCTTAATACAATTTGCAAGAAAAAAAATAAACTAATCAAAAACACAAACAAGCCCAAAGAACTAATAATCTAATCGTAGTTTTCTGCTGTTTTCATTTTTTTGGGTCTCTCCAAAAAAAGTATTGTGCGAAAATCGTACGCTCAGGTTTTGGCAATATGTTGGATTTTGGTATGTCATTGGATATGCAATATACGATTTTTTTTAAAATTTTCAATTTGCACAAAGTGTATTGTTTTTACTATGTAATAATAGTATATTTGTGTACAATATAAAAAATCGAAAATGCATTTACAATATATATCAGACAGCGACGGGCAAACAACGGGAGTTTTTATTCCTATTAACGAATGGAACAACTTAAAAACTAAATATAAGGGCATCGAACAGGAAGAGGTTGATGTGCCTGAATGCCACAAACAAGCAGTTCGAGAAAGACTTGAGGATTATAGAAAAAATCCCGGTTCTGCCATGGATTTTGATTCTGCTTTGAATGATATTGAACAAGAACTGTAATGTATACATCTATTATTCTCCCCCTTGCAAAAGAAGACATCAGGGAGGCTGCTTTGTGGTACAACATGCAAAGTGCCGGACTTGGTAAAAGGTTTACTGCAGAAGTTCGTAAAAAAGTCCTATTTATCAAGCAAAACCCCAAAGCTTCTGTTGTTCGGTATGACGACGTAAGAACTGCTGTTTTGAACATTTTTCCGTTTATGATTCATTACATTATTGACGAAGCTAACAAAACCATAGTTATTATTTCTGTGTTTCACACTAGCAGAGAGCCCAAAATTTGGAAAAAAAGAAGATAGTGATAATCTTGCCTCTTTCAGGTTATTGACACCTTTCTCAGAGACGCCAAAGCACGAACGGCATACGCTCAATAAATAAACTGTTACAATACGAATATTCGTTTTTCAACAACTACACACAAAAAAAGCCCGATTGCTCGGGCTTTTACATTTCTTAATCCTGTAAATCTTTAAAATCCTGTTCAAGACTTTTACAACGTGTCCGTTTACTAACGGATTAATAATTAATAATTTATTTGACAATTAAAAAAAATATTTCTCCTGCAAAACACCTCTCTGTTTTCTCTTCCGATTATTCGGAAGGTTTCTATAGATAGGTGGTTCCGCAGTGAATTTGTAAAATCCTTTTGTTTGGGGTGATTTACAATACTTATTTATGACTTTTGGAGAAAGAATAGTATCGCTTAGAAAGAAGCTAAAATGGTCGCAAGATGAACTTGCAAAGAAGATAGGAACGTCCGCACCCATCATTGGTAGATATGAGCGTAACGAGATTAAGCCGTCTATTGAAGTGGCTAAAAAATTAGCCGATGAACTGGAAGTAACTATTGATTATTTAATTGGTGGCTCTAACCAAGTTTTTGATAAAGCTTTGCTTAAAAAGATTGAGGATATTGAGAACCTTTCCGATGAAGGTAAAAAACAAGTGTACGACCTTATTGATATGGCTTTAGGTTACCATAAAACCAAGCAGAACTTTTCTAAATAAAAAAGCCCCTGATTTCTCAGAGGCTTAAATTTATTTTCGCTCAATAAATACAAAGTAAATAGGGTCAAAGGGGTCAAAAAATAGTTTTATCGCTAACCTATTACCCAACAACACCTTATAATCAACACCTTGCAATACAATTCGTTCACCCTCAACCTTGAACTCCTCACATTTTAGTAATTTCCCTGTAACATCTTTAAAACAACCTTTAATCGCCCCCTCTTTTAGTTTAAAATCTGTATCCGATAAATCTAACTCAATAACAGACTGCTTACTAAGCCTGTCAAAATAGAAATTAATCCGATTACTATCCTTATCATCAACTTCTCCAATTAACGCATTTTCTTTCTCGTAAGCTCGATACTCTTGAGCTTTACAACTAGTAGTCATTACCACAAATAAAAAAAGTATAATAGAGTACTTCATATTAATTAAGATTATTCCGATTCGGTAGTAATTGCTTCTTCATCAACTCTTCCAAAACCTTGTATTTCATAATTAGAACCTGTTTTTATCCAATTCCCATCCTCATTTTTATCAAAAGTCACTGTCCTTTCCCCATACTTTTCTCCATCCGCATTAATTGAATATTCT
>JAWOEL010000043.1:0-15653 GCA_046482735.1 Bacteroidales bacterium
GCAATTCGGTTACCCATAGCGTCGTATTCAAATTGTAAATCGGGTTTGTCTGAATTTTCTGTACGTTTCAAATATACTACTTTGCCGGAAACATTCCAACGGATTTCTTTGACTTTCTATTCTGGGTATACGGAGTGTTTGTGGGAATAAGTGGTTTTGCAATAAAACAAAACCCCTTTCAAAACTTATTCTAAAAGGGTTTAATTACTATCCATTATTATCTAGTTTCTGTGCGAAAACTCCAAATACATCCCCGAAGTATGTTCGGGGTAGACTGTTATTCTCATCTTGAAAACAACCATCCCGAGAATCGGGACTTATTGATTTTCAAGATTTCGAAAGCCTCGTCTTTGAAGCTTTCGCATCAGAAACACAGAAAAAAAATAGTTTTCTCGCAAGCACTATCTATTTATACTGGACTACTTTCCGATACAAAAATTCTCAAAAATATGCCCGAGCATTTCTTCATTAGTTATTGTACCGGTAATACTACCTATATAATGAAGGGCTTGACGGAGTTCTAAACTAATAAGGTCATGAGTTAATCCGGTTTCTATACCTTCGCACACTTTTTGAAGAGCTACGTGCGATTGTTGTAAAGCTTCATAGTGACGGCTATTAGTCAATATTGCATCATGTTGACTAATATTTGAATACTGCACATCATCTACCAAAGTATCTATTAAAGACTGGATGTTTTGTTTCTTTTTGGCAGATATATATACGACATTATCTTTATCTGCAAGTTGGGAATATACCGATGAAGTAAAGCGATCTTCTAATTGCTCCTGCGTTACTAAATCTACTTTATTTACGATAATAATAATGCGGGCATCATTTGATATGCGTTTTTTTATTATTTCTATATTCTTTTTTATTATGTGAATAGGTGATGTTACATCTACTAATAATAAGACAAAAGAAGCACTACTTATTTTTTCATATGTTCTGTCTATTCCCAAAATTTCTACTTTGTCGGAGGTGTTGCGAATACCAGCTGTATCAAACAAGCGAAAAGTTACGCCTTGTATACTTATTACATCTTCAATTGTGTCGCGGGTGGTTCCGGGCACCTCAGAAACAATAGCTTTTTCTTCGTTCAATATAGCGTTCAATAAAGTAGATTTTCCTACATTAGGTTCTCCTACTATACATACGGGAATACCATCTTTTATTGCATTGCCAAGAGTAAATGATTCGAGTAATTTTTCTACTCGTTTCCTTACATCTGTAACCAAATTGAATAACTGATCTCTATCTGCAAACTCAACATCTTCTTCACTGAAATCCAACTCTAATTCGAGCATAGCCAAGAAGTGTAATAATTTTTCGCGCAAATCTTTCAACTCTAGTGAATACCCTCCTTTTATTTGCGAAACTGCTACTTTATGTGCTGCTTCTGTTGATGATGCTAATAAATCCGCAACGGCTTCTGCTTGTGATAAATCTAACTTGCCATTTATATATGCTCGCATTGTATATTCTCCGGGGTTTGCGAGGCGGGCACCATTTCGTATTAGTAATTGCAAAATTTTATTTTGAATATATACCGAGGCATGGCAATTGATTTCCACACTATCTTCACCGGTATACGATTTTGGGGATCGAAACACTGCAACCAACACGTCATCTATCAATTCTGTATTGTCTTTTATATATCCATAATGAATGGTATGACCATCATCAAACCAATTATTCTTGTTGGATATCGGGGTAAAAATTTTTTGTACTACCGCAAAGGTTTCTGGTCCGCTCACTCTGATAATAGATATTGCTCCTTTTCCGGGTGCTGTTGCCAAAGCACATATAGTTTCTGAAAGTTGTGTCATAATAAATTACTTTATAGTATCTTGAACGGGCTGATTGTTGTCGGTAAAATCAACAATGTGTGATGGTTGTAATGTTTCTTTTTGAATCATATTCGGATAAAATGCATTTGCTAATGCAAACAAACCAAACAGCACAATCAGTACACCGGCAAATTTATTAATATAAAATATAATTCGCAATCTAAAATATTGACGAAACTGATTTACCAAAGATGACAATACAAACCACCATACAATAGCTCCGAAAAATATGCCGATAATGAGTATACTTAATGATGATGTATCGTTTTTTACTATTCCTAAACCTGCGAAAACTACTCCAAAAAATATAATTGTTATGGGATTAGAAAGCGTTAAAAAAAACACTGAAAAAAAGTCTGAAAATACATTCATCTTTTTTGTTTTATATTTTCGTACTTGCTTTATGGTATTGGTTATAAATAAACGAACTCCCAAAACAATCAATACAATGGCTCCCAACAAAGTTATTGCAAATTTATTGTCGATAAAAAAACTTGAAATAAACGTTAAACCAAAACCGGCTATTGTTGCAAAAAAAGAATCGGCTGTTGCTGCTCCTATTCCGGAAATTAAACCGGCTTTTTTGCCTTGGTGCAATGTGCGTTGAACACACAACACTCCTATTGGTCCCATAGGAATAGAAACTAAAATACCAATAATCAAACCCTGAAAAAAAATTGATGAAAACATAGAAATCGCCCGACTACAAATTTTTAATACTTTACAAAATTACTAAATTAAACAGAAAAATAACACTTCATACTTTATAAAAATTCATTTTATCTAAATATTCCCATGCCTGACAAGGCATAAATGCTCTCATATTTTTATGTTCTTGAATACTTTGTCGTATAAAACTCGATGAAATATCTAACAAGGGGGCCTCAAAATACGAAATTGATGCATGTTTTTGTAATTCTTGTGGTACATCATAGTCTGGACGTGAATATACATATATTGAAAAATTATCTAATATATAGGTGTAATTTCGCCATTTCTGCAATCCGCATAAATTATCTCCTCCCATAATTAGTGTAAAATTATAATTGGGAAATACTTCGCGTAAGTGTGCTAGTGTTACTACTGTATATGAAGGTTTGGGCAATGAAAATTCTACGGAACTTACGTGCATAGTATCATACTTTTCAATAGCACGCAAAATCATTTCATGCCTGTCGTAATCATTTAGCAAACTTACTTTTTTCTTGAGTGGATTGTGTGGTGTAATTACAAACCATAACTCATCAATATCCGTAAACTCAAGCATATACTGAGCTATAACCATATGACCAATATGGACGGGATTAAATGAGCCAAAAAATAAACCTACTTGCATCTGTGTAAATTAATGTATTAGTATTTGTTTACTTGTTTCAATATTATACCTCTTCCTACTCATACATAATGTGTAATTTTCGTAATATACTCAATGCTCTGTATGAATTTGGGAAATTGGTTTATCATATATCTATTCATTATTTTGTACAAAAAAAAAGCATCGACAAGCCGATGCTTTTTTCATTATATACATAAAAAATTATTGTTATTTTTCACTAAAGAAAAAACCAAATTTCAATTTAAAGTATTGGTCATAATATTCTGTTTTTTCGCCGGTGTTATTTGATTTCAGATTAAGTGTTCCTGTTACAAACTCCATACCGGTAACAAAGCGAAAATAACGAATATCCAAACCAAATGAGGATAATAATCCAAATCCTAAGTGGGTATCATCATTTTTTTGACGGTTTATAATAACAGAACCTTCTTCGTAATACTCGTAGTATACATCAGAATTAAAATCCTGTACTATATCGTGCCATCTAATACCAAAGGTAGGACGAAGTTTTCCATAAATATCAAAATATAAATTATCTATCGGGCTAAATGTTGCTAAGGCACCAACATTTACTGAAAAACGCCCGGTTAAATCACTACAGGAAACAGATTCTTCATCTGGAACCTGAAATCCGGAAATACTTTGAGTCTCATAATCCTGATACGTAAAATAATTAATACCTATGTCTATAAAATCAACTATAATACCGGCTTTAAAACCATCAATAAAACCAGTCGGGTGTATATAGAACGATGTACCAAAATCCAAACTTCCGCCATAATGATCAGCCTCATAATTCTCGGTATAGTGCATATACCTGTTTTGAGATGCATCAAAATCTGGATTTTCACCAAAATTCCAAATTGGTCTGTTCCAATTCATTGTAAAATGAGAGGAATTATATATCGTGCCTTGCGAATATCCGGTTATAGACAATAATGCAAGAATAAAGAGTACTGATATTTTTTTCATATGCGTATGTTTTATTAATTTGTAATTAGTATAAAAACAATATTTTATATATTTTTACAAATATATAAAACTTTCAATTTTTTACAGAAATTTATGTAATAATTGTTCGGTTTGTTTACACGCTTCTTCAAGATTCTCATTTACAATAACCTCATCAAACATATATGAAAAGCCTATTTCATACGAAGCTTTTTCCAAACGTTTTTGTATTTCTTGTTCAGTATCGGTTCCACGAGCCCGCAAACGTCGTTCTAATTCATCTAAAGACGAGAGCTTAATAAAAATTGCTAAGGCTTTATCGCCAAATAATTCTTTTAACCGAATACCTCCGGCAACATCTACATCAAACACTATTGTTTTACCTTTGTTCCAAATTCGCTCACACTCACTACGAAGTGTACCATAAAACCTGTTTTCGTACACTTCTTCATATTCAATAAATTCATCACGTTCTATACGCGATTTGAAATCATCTAAGGATAAAAAATAATATTCTACCCCATGTTTTTCACACCCCCGAGGCAAGCGCGTAGTTGCAGATACAGAAAACTCAATCGGATATCCTTTGTGTAATAAATGATTGATTATTGTCGTTTTTCCTGAACCGGAAGGAGCCGAGAAAATTATCATGTTGTGAGTACTCATACGTCAAGTCTAATATTACAATATATTTAATGTCTGTTCTTTTATGCGTTCTAAGTTGTCTTTCATTTGTACAACCATTTTTTGCATGTCTGCATCATTTGCTTTAGATCCAATAGTATTAATTTCACGACCTATTTCTTGTGCTATAAATCCTAGTTTTTTACCGGTTGCGTCCTGTTCTATAGTTTCAAGAAAAAAAGAACAATGCTGTTTTAACCGTGTTTTTTCTTCATTAATATCTAATTTTTCAATATAATAAATCATTTCCTGCTCTAATCTGTCATTATCTATTTTTTCATGACTTACATATTCCTGCAAATAGTTACGTATGCGTTCTCGTATTTTTTCTATTCGTACATGTTCTATAAGTTCTATTTCCTGTAATGTTTCCTGAATTGTATGAATATTTGCACACACGTCCTTGCGCATTGCTTCTCCTTCTTTTTTTCTGTATTGTATAATATCTTCACAGGCCTGAACTATGATAGCCTGCAATATATGCCACTCATCTTCACTTAATTCATTGGTTTGGTCTGCAGTATAAATATCGGGCTGACGCATAGCAATATCCAACAGAGCACTCTCCGATAGATTTTGCTCTGTTGCAATATCTTGTAATTGACGTATATATGAATGTACAATGGCTTTATTTATAATACGCCCACCGGCTATATCTTTATAGTCATAAAAAACTGAAATATCAATTTTACCACGAACCAAATATTGATTCAATATATTTCGTATTTCTATCTCTTTTTCACGATATACATGATTTATTCGTGAATTAATATCTAATTGTTTACTATTTAATGTCTTAATTTCAACTATAATGTTTTTGTCTGAAAATTCGCCAACGGCCTTTCCATAACCGGTCATAGATTGTGTCATATTCTTCTAAATTTTGGTGGCAAACATACAAAGAAAGCAGCATATCTCCAACAAAAAAATGAGCTCATGATGCGTGCTCAAAATTTTTATTCAAATTTTTGGTCATAATTATAGAAATAATCATTCATACATTACTTAACGTGTTTTATACAATAAGCATAACAAACTATAAATAAGCGTATTGCAAAATATATGTATAATACTCTAAAAAATCAGGAGAGGTTTTGTGTTTTTTCACACAGTAAAATCAAAGTACCTTTGTTATTCATAATCAGCAAATAAATAAAATTGCAAAAAAAATTTAACACAGAACATCATTTAAATTAGTAAACATATGAAATACGTACATTGTCTCCCATCTATTATACAAAAAGTTCTTGTAATATTTTTCATAATGCACATAGGGTTCATTTCTTTTTCTCAAGAACCGGGTGTAATTTTTTCTGAACAAAGCGGCGTTAAAGAACATTCGTTTTCACTAGCTTTATACACCGAAAACCCAGATAGTGAAATATATTACACAACCGACGGTACAGATCCGAATCAACAATCAAACCACTATACAAATCCAATCGAAATATCACAAACGACTATGGTTTCTGCCATTGCATATAATAATGGTACGCCGGATGATTATATTTCACGAGTGGGTTTTATTTTTCCCTCCCCAGATTTAAATAATTTTTCATCGAATATACCCTTATTACTCATAGAAAATTTTGGACAGGGAGATATACCGGCTCCTACAGGCAACGCGTTTACTGGTGGCGGAGACCTGGTAGAAAAGCAATTTGTAGTGGCTGCATTATACGAACCCGTAAACGGACGTACAACATTTGAATCAACACCCACTATATCGACTAATGCGGGTATAAAAATTCGTGGTTCATCATCGGCTACGTTCGACAAAAAATCGTATGGTTTCGACACCTGGGATAAGTTCTCTGAAGAAACAGCAATAGAACCGTTAGGAATGGCGAAAGATCCGGACTGGGTGCTGTATGGTGCACAAGAACAAGACCCTACCTACATTCGCCCCATTTGGATGTATGAACTCAGCAGGCAAATAGGACAATATGCACCGAGATCGCGAGCAATTGAAATGTTTTTAAATACCGACGGCGGTGCCATTTCTGAAAATGATTTTTTAGGTATTTATTTTTTCATGGAAAAAATAGGTAGAGGTGGCGATCAGGTTGATATAGAAAAATTGGAAGATACTGTACAAATAACCGATCCGGAAATATCGGGTGGATATATTTTAAAAGTAGACCGTCTGGATGCTGAAGCCGAAGGGTTTGAATGTATCCATAATTTGGTGACTGAAAACTGGGGGATGACAACACGTACAAGTGTAACAAACTACTATTACCCTAAAGAACGTAATATGCCTGACCACCAAAAACCATGGATTCGAGACTATGTATATGAATTCGAAGAAGCTCTTCAGCAAATTCCAAACAATCGTAG
This sequence comes from Bacteroidales bacterium, assembly GCA_046482735.1. GTDB lineage: Bacteria > Bacteroidota > Bacteroidia > Bacteroidales > UBA1715 > JAQICB01. The sequence continues at coordinate 7,162 of JAWOEL010000043.1, forward strand.
TTACACCAATTATTTTGATGTTGATGCATCAGTAACTCACTGGATTCTTAAAGCTATGCCAAAAGATGCAGATGCTTTTGCTCTGAGTGAGTTTATGAATAAAGACAGAGATGGCACAATCCACATGGGACCAATATGGGATTTTGACCGAACTGCTGGTTCGGTAGATGAACGTACTGACGAATACGACAATTGGGATGATGGTTTACTTGCTGATTATTTTAATTTCGGATGGTACGGCTATTTACATCAAGACCCCGAATATATGCAGGCTCTGAAAGATAAATGGTTCGTGTTGCGACAAGAGGAACTATCTGAAGAAAATACAGATCGAATAATTGACAGTTTAGCCTCTGTTATGAATGAAGCTATGACACGCGATGTCGAATTATGGCCAATTACTCGGTTCGACGGAACATTTCAGGGTGAAATTGACCATTTAAAAACCTGGATAAAAAACAGATGTAACTGGATAGATTCGCAATGGGAACGACCACCTGATTTTTATAATAACAATGCTATTCTTAAAGGAAATTCTTTCTCTATTAATACAGGTTTTTCTCTCAGCATGCAAAACAACACCAACTTGCAAGGCACCATCTATTACACAACAGATGGTTCAGACCCACGTATGGAAGGTGGCAGTCTAAATCCAAACGCAATAGAATATCAATCTCCTATCGTTTTGCAAGGTGTACAACGTATAAAAGCACGTATATACAATAATAACACCTGGAGTTCAATAAGACAAGCAACTTTCTACATACAACAAGATGTATCAAAACTTAAAATAACCGAAATACACTATCATCCGGAGGATTTTAATGGAATTAACGGTAATTTATTTGAATTTATCGAACTCAAAAATACAGGAAACAACACCCTCTATTTAGGTGACATTCATTTTTCTGATGGTATTGAATTCACTTTTCCGATATCTGAAACAATAGAGCCCGGAGAATTTGTTGTTCTGGCAGCTGATCCAACTTCGTTTGAACTCTTTTACGGTTTTTCTCCTGATTTTATTTACGACAAAAATCTCTCAAATGGTGGCGAAATGGTAACACTTTCAACTCCTTCCGGCTCGGTCATTACGGAAGTTGATTATAACGACAAAACGCCGTGGCCTCTGGGAACAGATGGTGATGGTTTTTCGCTTGTTCCGGTTAGTGTAAATCCTATTGGTAATCAAAACGATTATTCAAAATGGCGAGCATCAGGTCTTTACGGTGGCTCACCACGAGAAGATGATGATATTGTGGAATCTGACCCTGTGTTAATATCTGAAGTTATTTCTAACGCTCAAGCACCTCTCACAAATGGTATAGAAATATATAATCCTAACGATATTTCAGTAGATATCGGTGGATGGTTACTGTGTAATAATGCTTCTTTAGACAGTGCCTGGACAATTCCGGCAAACACTTCAATTCCGGCAAAAGGATATATTACGTTTCATGAAGGACATTATGTAAATGGGTCTCAAACCTATGCGAACGATGAATTTGGTCAGGATTTTTCATTGCATTATGCGGGTGACGAAGTTTATATTTTTGCTGCTCAAAATGGTTCTGCTTCGGGTTATTCTCACGGTTTTTCTATAGAACCGGCACTACCAAATCTGAGCTACGGTGAATATGAAAACAGCCTCAATGAAATACGGGTTGTGGCTCTCAGTTCATATACTGAAAATGCGGAAAACTCATCTCCACGTATAGGACCTGTTGTTATTTCAGATATAATGTACAATCCGGGTACAGACCCGAATTTCCCGCAAGGAACAGAATGTATGACTATTACTAATATTTCAGACAGTGTGATTGAATTATACGACACAAATAATCCTCAACAAACGTGGAAAATAAATGGTTTGCGTTTTAATTTCCCTGAAAATGTTACTATTAATCCGGGAGAAATTATCTATTTTAAAAATAATGATATTTCAGAAACAGAATTTCGCAACAGATATGAATTAACCGAACAAGACCAGTTATTTGTATATGATGGTGCACTCGACAACAGTGGTGAAACAATTACCATACAACAACCACTTACTCCTTTGGAAGAAAATGGCACAACCACTATCCCCTATGCTACCATAGATAAAGTGTCATACGACAACGAACTACCATGGCCCGAGGCAAACGGAAATGGTATGAAATTGCACCGTATATCTCTTCAGGAATACGGAAATGACCCTATAAATTGGGAAGCAGTAAACGGAAGAGGCTCCCTGCCCGAAATATATAATTTAACTGTAGAAAACGGTACAGGAAGTGGTGAAGTGTATGAATATAATACGGTTACGATTTCTGCATCAACACCACCGGAAGGACAAGTTTTTTACCAATGGACCGGGGCTGATGACGAATTTTTTGCAAATAAAAATGCTTCAAGTACTGTTTTTACTATGCCAAGCAATGATGTAACCTTGGTTCCGGAATATATAGATAAAGTTGAAGAAGATATTATAGTTTCAGGTGATATATGGAAATATCATAACCTTGGACAAAATTTGAATACTGAATGGAAAAATGCCTCATATAATGATCAAAACTGGTCATCCGGTGCTACTATGCTCGGAGAAGATAATTTTGTAAACACATCTATTGATATTGGTCCTGAGAACAACAGATATCCTACTATTTACTTTAGAAAAACAATAAATATAGAACATGCAGAAACAATTAGTGAAGCTCTTTTACAACTTCGCTACGACGATGGTGCAGTTGTATACATTAATGAACAGGAAGCTGTAAAAATAAATATGCCCGAAAATACAAACTATAACACGTGGGCAACGAATAATCATGAAGGAGACCAATGGGAACAATTTCAGATTGACCCTTCATTATTTACTAATGGGGATAATATTATTGCTGTTGAAGTTCATAATCAAAATGCATCAAGTTCCGATTTAGTGTTCGATGCTATTATTTCTCTATCAAAAGGACTTGTTCCCGACCAAACAGAAAAACAATTTATAACACTTACTGAAGGTTGGAATTTAATTTCAATAGGTGTAAACCCAAACAATACGGATTTGGCATCTCTATTTCCCAATGCCACACTTATAAAAAACGATAATGGGTTTTACAAAAAAAATCATCCTGCCGGACTTAACTCCTTAGATTCAGTAACAGTGGGCGATGTCTTGCTTATACACAACAATACAACAGAGCAAATTGAAATACAAGGCACAACATTTACCGGAACATATGTGTATCCTTTACGCACCGGTTGGAACTTAATTGGTGTGCCACGTACCAAAAATTATACTATCACAGACATACAAAATCAGGCATATACATTAATCAAAGATTTTAATGAGTTTTATGAATTCGACGCAAATCTAGGTACATTATCTACAATAAAATCAGGTAAAGGATACTATCTATACGTAGACGAATCTACAGATTTATTCTTTGCAAGCGAATAAAAAATATGCATAGATTAGTATATAAATACCAAGCGAAATGAAAACAAAAACAGCATGTTTTATTATAGCACTAATAGCATCTTTTACTGCATATACTCAAATTATTATTACAGAAATTCATTACAATCCGTTTCCATCGCGAGTACACGACAGTATAGCCGGAAGTGATTTTTTTGAATTTATTGAATTAAAAAATATTGGCGACAGTCGTATTGATTTATCTCATGCAATATTTACCAAAGGCATATCATTTTTGTTTGAAAAACACACATATATAGAACCAGAAGAATATGTAATTATTTGTAATAACAAAGCTGTATTTTCATATAAATATACAGATATACCTGTTGCCGGAGAATTTATAAAAGGGAAACTCAGTAATAGCGGCGAACACATAGTACTCCAACAAGATGAGGACACACTCATTAATTTTTCGTATACCGACACATACCCTTGGCCAATTATGCCCGATGGAATGGGTTTTTCGCTCACCTTACGACATGACAGTCTTAACATCCACAATCCCAAAAACTGGCGTGCATCACACAAACTTGGGGGCACTCCGGGAAGAGGAGAAGAAACCACAGACATACCTCACATTACAATCAACAAAGTTATTGCCAACACAAACTGTCCGAACGTAGACACAATTGAATTATACAACCCCACGACACAACGAGTAAATATTGGCGGATGGTATCTTACTGATAATGACTCGTACCCTACCAAATGGAAAATTCCCGACCCCACATATATTGAAGCCCAATCGACGCTTACTTTCTCTGCCGGTGTCTGTTACGGCTCATCACTCCACAGCACCGACTCTCAATTTGGCTCAGCATTTACACTCGAAGCTTCCGGAGATGAAATCTATATATTTTCTGCTCACAACAGAAAACAAACCGGCTACGCTCACGGATTTCGTTTTGGCGAAACAAAACCAAACGAACAATCAGGACGAATTGTAACATCGGATTCACAAGAATTCCTTGTCCCCGTTATTGCAACAAAATCGGGAAACACAGAATTCACCCCACTCAATCCTTCATTGGCTATTACCGAAATAAAATATAACAGTTTTCGAAATGAACCGGAATACATACAAATAACAAATACGACATCCGACACTATTTTTCTCGACAACTGGATATTTCGGGCAAAAGACATAAATTTTGACACCGCTCAACTCCACAAAACATATTGTCTCCCCGATTCATCCTTTTATATTATCCAATCCCCGTTCAGTGCAGACGAATTTAAAAATAAACACACCATTGCAGCTTCCACTCCCGTATATTATTTTTCCGGAGAACTAGACAATAATGCCCACAAACTCTATCTTGAAAAAAAATCTCCTGCTTTAATTCACGAAGAAGACACTATACTACCACATAGATTAATTGACATCGTAAGCTATCGAAACACAAAACCATGGCCATATATTCATTCCGGAATGAATGCTTCAATTATTCGCAAAAACGTACAAAAATTTGGCAGTGAACCTACCAATTGGGTACATTCAGACACACCGCTACCAAAAGCTATTGCCGGTAAAAACCAGATTATTGAAGAAGGAGCAACTATATATCTAAACGGAACACAAAGTTACGACCCAAACGAAATAACAGACAGCATTACATACCACTGGAAAATAATAGAAAAACCTGCAGGAAGCTCAGCATCCTTGAACAATCCACAATCTGCACAGCCCACATTTATATGTGATGCGAGTGGAGCATTTATTATGAGCCTTACCGTTTCGAATGGATTATTTTATAGCAAACCAGACACCGTTTACGTATACGAACAAACATACTACAATTCACAAACATCAACATCAGTATCGGAACATATGCCTACTATTTATCCAACATTATCGGGTGGTACCTTTAATTTTTCAGCACATTCAATTATTGAACAGTATATTATACGAAACATAAAAGGAAACACTATTCAAACAAAAAATATTCATTCTACACAAGGCACAATACATATTTCACAACCGGGCACATTTTTTATTACACTCTGTTCAAAAGAACAATATAAAACGATAACTGTTTATGTAAACTAAAAAATCACACACTATTCACTTTCGGTTTTTCTCGCGATACTTCATGCGTATATTTCACTGCCGGATGCCCCATTAGTAACACACATGAAATTTCATGTGCGGGATTAATTTCACACACAGAATGAATTTTTTTAGTACGTTTTGCTGCTTGTTCTATAAAACCATTAAAACAAGTTCCCAAATTACGAGTTTTGGCATAGAGCGAGGTATATGTTGCCCAAATATGAGCATCGGCACACGAAGATTGAGTTGGTAGTTTTGGTGCATGAAAGAGTATTACAGCAGGAGCATTAAAAGTAATAAATTCCTTATTCTGAGCTCTTTTTTTATCAAATGTCTGAGCATAGTACTGTAATTTTTCAATTTCTTTTGAACGTATAAACAACCTCAACAGAGGTTTCAAAATTGGTCGCGTAAGTAATGTAAAAAAAGAATAAAGTGTATCTGACGTTACACGTTCAATTTCACGAATTTTATTTTTATCAGTTACTACAGTAATTTCAACATTTCTGTTATTACTTGCAGACGGACATTGAGCTAAGAGTTCAACAATATTTTCTATATCCTTTTCAGAAACATCTTTATCTGTAAATTTCCGCACACTGCGAACATGCTTTGCAAGAGCCTCAAAATCTTCCGGTTCAACCGACTGTTGAGGCAATTTAGTTACATCATTATTATTAAACTGCATAGCTCCATGCGGACAAATCGCAACGCAATGTCCACATGCTATACAACTGGAAGAAATAGTTGCTTCGGCAATAGATATAGCCATTGCCGGACAATCAGGTTCGCATAATCCACAATCTGTACATTTCTCTTGAATAAAATGAATAGGTGAAATCATATTATAATTTTTTATTTTTGGTACCAAGCGAACATAAATATCCGATTTTATAGAGATCATAGATAAACATTCGCGGTTTTTTATAAATAAGTCTGTATTCAATAGAACGATGCATCATTTTATGGAAAAAAGCTACAGGCTGAATCATATTAAGAGATTCTAATTTTTTATAAAATCCCAATACCCGAATATCCTGCGTGAGTTCATTATCAATGCAATCTGTTTCCAATAAAGAGTGCAAACTTTTAATTCCCTGCTTTGTTTTCAGCACAAAATCTCTGTTTGTATCAATTCCAACATGAATTAAAGGATTATCAATATGCCGAACAGGAATGTTTTTTTTCTTTAATTCTAATCCAAATAACGTATCCTCATGACCATAATTGGTTATATCCTCATTAAACCGGATATCCTGAAAAATATGTTTTGGCACCAGAAAATTAAACGTAGTAAAACTCACATACGGATTTTCATTCCGTTCATACGCCTTACGCACTTCACGCACATGACCATATTTCCATCGCAATTTTTTTTCCACATTGGGTTGTTTCACGCTATATGCAGTACCACCACACAACAAAGTACCAGAAGCCAGAGAAGAAACATACCGCGAAACAAATTGAGAATCCTGTACCTGTGCATCGCAATCCATAAATAAAAGGTATGGATACAAAGCTAAATCCGCTAAAGCATTTCTTATTTTTGAACGACCAATATTTTTAGGCAATTCATAATATTGCACATATTGCAAAGATTCTAAAACACGATTTTGAATTTTATGTTCCTCCAAAGAATAATCATCCAGAATAATTATTTCGAACGGCACACGACATTCCAAAGCCTGAGAATGCAGCTCCGAAACAATAGCAACAACATTATAATTATAAACCGGTATTAAAATTGAAATCATGCCTTATTATGTACAAAAATTTTGTTTGCAATTATCTGAGCATCAACCATTATATCTAGAGGTTCAAAACGAGTAAACTGTTTATCCTGATACAAACACTCACCATCAACAAATACACTATCAACATCACCACCCTGAATAGCAAACACAATTTGCGAATATATATTATATAAAGGCATAAGATGCGGTTTATTAATATTCACAATAATCATATCAGCTTGCTTTCCCACTTCGAGCGAGCCAACCTGATTATCAATACCTAACACCCGTGCACCTTCTATAGTTGCCATTCGTACAATTTCCTGAGCAGGCAAAACAGTTGCATCAGCATTATGTAATTTATGAATTAATGCCGCAGCTTTCATTTCCTGAAACATATCAAGTGAATTATTGCTCACCACACTATCCGTTCCGAGAGCTACATTCAAATTAACATCACGCATAGCAGGAACAGGAGCTACTCCACTTACCAGCTTCATATTACTCTGAGCATTATTTACCACACCCACATTCTTTCTCACAAAAATATCACGATCGTGTTCACTCATATACACACAATGAGCAGCAATAGTTTTTCCCTCAAGCAATCCCGAATCAAAAAGATTTTCTACCGGTGTTTTATCATGTTGTTCTATACATAAATTATATTCCTGCTGAGTTTCAGCCACATGTATATGCAGAGGAATAGCATGTTCATTCGCAATTTCACGAGCTTCGCTCAACACTTCAGGCGAACAAGTATACGGACTGTGCGGCCCCGGAATAATCTTCACTCTCGGATGTTTTGCATATACAGGAATAACTGCCCGCAAAAAATCAAACGTATCCGAAGGTTTTGTAAAATCAGGTGCCGGATAATCAATAACAGCCTGAGCTAAAACAGCACGTATACCCATTTCATCACACACATCAGCCACGGAATCCTGAAAATAATACATATCAGCAAAACAAGTTGTTCCACTACTTATCATTTCAAGAATTGACAACTTAGTACCCGTTATCACATTATCACGCGTTGCAAACTCAGCCTCTGTCGGAAAAATATGTTCCTGCAACCACTCTTGCAAAGGTAAATCATCAGCCATACCTCTGTAAATTGACATTCCCGCATGCGTATGACCATTTATAAGCCCGGGCATTACCAAATTCCCCTGAGCATCTATTACCGTTTCTGCATCATATCCTGCACATTCTTCACTCGTGCCAATAGCACAAATAATTCCAT
>JAWOEL010000022.1:0-4795 GCA_046482735.1 Bacteroidales bacterium
TCAATCTTCGTCAAATGACCTGCTGGAGTTTCAAGAAAAAACTTCATGAATGCATTATGCAAAAGCAAGATATAAGTTCTCAACAAAAAATTGATTTACAGGAATTGATTGTTCGGGAGATGTAAGAGAGGTTTGTTGTAATGTGAAAAAATGATTCTACAAAATCTTTTATTCAGGATTTATTTGAATATAGACACTATTTATTTTGCAATTGTTTTGGTACTGAATGTTGAGTTTTGTTGTTTCGCAATTAGTTTATTATGAATTATCTAAGGACTATTTTTTTATAAAAAACATGCATGTATTATTTCGAAATTTGTATGTTTGTATTTAGATAACAAACGCAACAGTATGGTATCTCTTTTTTTTAATTAATGTGTGCATGAAACTATTGTATTTATGTTTCTCATATTTTGAGCATCAATGCAGAATTTGAATGTAGAGATCGGTATTAATAAATTTGAAAAAGATATTCCATATACCATAATATCTTTATACATGGCAAAATTATTTCGCAACAAGTATCGAACGACATCGCATCGAAAACCGGAATGGGATTATTCCGGTAACGGGATGTATTTTATTACCTTTGTTACACAAAAAAGAGAATGCAATTTGGGAAAAATTGTAAATAATGAAATGACATTATTTGATTTTGGACGCATTGTGGAAAAAGAATGGTTGCAATCATTTGAAATTCGTGCCGAATTGATATTGGATGAATGGATAATAATGCCAAACCATTTGCATGCAATTGTGATTTTGGATAAAAATCGGTTGCACGCATCGATGGACGTAGCGACGCACGGCCGTGCGTCGCTACATGCGTCGCCACAACGTTTACCAAAATCAATATCATCGTTTATGGCCGGTTTTAAATCGGCGGTAAATTCAAAAATTGATGATTATATTGATGCAAACAATTTGGATATACCAAAATATAATCGGAATAATCATTTTTGGCAACCCAATTATTACGACAGTATTATCCAAAATAATGAATCATATATCCGGGTACGACAATACATTAAAAACAATCCGAAAAATTGGGGTAAGGATGAATTAAATGGACGAAACGTGTAGTGACGCACGACCGTGCGTCGCTACACATTTTATAATTTGAATCTGTAATTTTTCTGCGTATCTTACGACTTAATAAACAAACATATAATCTATATAAGTTATGAAAACAAACGTAGGAAAAAAAGACGCATATATTCGCTTAGTAATAGCCGTAGTGCTTTTACTTGCTGGAGTTCTAAATATTGTTCCCGGTAATTGGTGGATTGTAACCACAGCTGTTGCAGCTATTTTATTTGTAACAAGTGTTATAAAATATTGTCCTTTGTATTCAGTTTTGGGAATACAAACTTGTCCACAAAAAAAGTAATCTGAGAAATAGTGTATGACGGAAAAAAAGTTTAATCCCGAAAAATTAGCAATGCTCAACAATCCGGAGCGTTTGCAATTTTTTCCTGTTTATGACATAAAAGAGTCAACAGAATTGTTTGAACCGACGCATATTATTGATGTGGGAGCGGGAACCGGATTGTTTAGTAGTGCTTTTGCAGAACTTTTTCCCGGAACACGTATTTCCGCCTGCGATATTTCACTCGTTATGATTGAGTGGATTACCGAACATGTTGTTCCGCAATATCCATCAATTGTCCCGGTTCTGACAGAAGAAATTACTATACCGCTTACAAGCGAAACAGCCGATATGCTTTTTACCGTTAATGTTCATCATGAATTTGAAGAGCCAATAGAAAATATTAGAGAGTGGAAACGGGTACTGAAACCGCGTGGATTTCTCGTAATTTCTGATTGGCGAAAAACAGATTCAAAGAGAGGCCCCGACATTTCTATTCGCTACACTGTAGATCAAGTATGTGAAGAATTAATACGCTCGGGCTTTTCTATACATGATATTTTTCCGGAGGTGGGAGATAATTTTGTGGTTGTTGCGAGGAAGGTGTAAGAAATGGAATGTCACGACTTTATGCAAAATTTATGTTATTCGTAGGAATTATTACATGAGTCAGTTCGTTGGAACTCTGAGGTAATTTTTACTCCTCCACCATATCTTTCTTCAATATCTGAATCAGTTCCCGAATGCGGAACAAACCGGTGGCAAAGGCTAAAAATATACATACGATACCAATTAAAACAAGATTGTATATCCAGTTTTCGAGTATGCCTTTGAGGAATGAATATGCCAGCACAACGGATGTGGTGAATGCAATTAATGTGAGAATTGTGGGGTAATGTATGTGAAATGAAAATACTTTTTTTGCAATAAAAATTTGTGCAATGCTGGTAAGCGATAAGGTGGCTAAACTGGCAATTGCCGCTCCATATCCTCCGTAATGGGGGATAAGCAGCATATTTATACTGAAATTTAGTGTGAGTCCTATGCCGGCAACAATATTCAGTTGTTTAATATTATTATTTGCAGTGAGTAGTGTGCCGAAAATATATGAAGTAGCAATGGGAATAAATCCAAGAATCAGGACTTTAAAAATATGTGTGGATTCGTCGTAGTGTTCGGTATACATTAGTTTCATAAGTTCCCAACCGTAAAAAATGGTGCCTATTACAAATACCAGTGTTGGGGTAATGATGAGTAAAAAGGAGAGTTTTGTAAGTTGAGCAATCGATTCTTTTTGTTGTATCATTTTCGAAAACATGGGTAAGAGTAGTCCGGCAAAGAGAAAGGCGAACATAGAAACGGCATCTAATACACGAAAAGCCTGGGCATAAATTCCGGCCTGGAGATCCCCGTCGGGCAGCATGGTTTCTATCATTACCATATCCATGCGGGTGTAGAGTCCCATGAGTAAAACAAGCAAGGCATACGGGTAGCTTTGTTTGAGAATGATAATGAGAAAGCGGTAATTAAACCGAATGCGGAATGTGTTAATTTTTCTATACACAATACAAAATGAAATGAGAAAAGTAATACTGTATGAAAGTGTCTGTGCGTAGATAAACCATTCGATGATAAATTCGTTGCGACGAGTAAGAAGTAAAAAACCGCAGAAAAGTATCATTAATGAACGATCTACTACAGAAATGATGCTGTCGGTTTTGTACATATGTAAACCCGAAATGTTTGAGCGAACAAAAAGAATGAGTGAGAGTAAGAATTGATTGAAAATCAAGAAAGAAAACAGATAAAATTTATGTGAAGAAAAACCTAAAAAGAACCCTATAATAAGTGCAACTATTGCATAAACGATTCCTAAGAAAAATTTGAGAACAATAGCGTTTGAGAAATATTTATGTAATAATTGATTGTGTTGGGCAATGTTTTTATTGTTGAAATTGGTAATTCCCATATCCAACAGTATGTTGAGCATAACCGATAAGCTAAAAAGTGAAGCATATAAACCATAATTTCCGGTTCCGACAGTATTTTGTACTGTACGGTCTATGCCGAAAATCCAAAATGGTTTAATTAATAAATTTAAAAAAACCAGTAATGCTAAATTTATTAAAAATGTTCGCTTCACAAATTTTGTTTTAATGAACAAAGATAAAAAATGTTATGAATACCCCATAATATATAAAACATATACAATATTTTTTTGAGAAAAAAATGTAATTTTGTATATTACAATTAAATATTTTTTTATATTTGCGGTTAAACATGTTTGTAAAAACATAATGGAGGCACTTGTGTATGAATGGCAAAATAGTAATTTCTCTACTTCTTATAATTTTCATAACTCTTCTTGGGTACACCTTACAGCCACAAACGCAGGCAAATATAAGTTTGTCGTTTGAGGAAGAAGAGGTAGAATTAAATAGAAAAGCTGAGATTTCACCTTTTTTAGATGATTTTACTGCGTACATGGATAATTTATTGCATGAACGCAATATAGTTGGAGCAGCATATGCTATTGTTTATAAAGGCCAAGTGGTTGTTTTGCAGAGTCATGGTGTAAAGAACGCACAAACTCAGGATTCGGTAAATTCACATACAGTATTTCGACTAGCATCATTGTCTAAAGGGTTTGGAGGAGTTATGGCATCCAAGCTTCATCAGTCAGGTGTTGTGAATCTTGATTCGACAGTTGTGTCTTATTTTCCTGAATTCACATTAAAGCGAAAAGTAAATCAACAAACCCTAACATTACGAAATGTGTTAAGTCATTCAAGTGGCATGGTGGCTCACTCATTCGATCCGTGGATAGAAAGCAATAAATCATTTAATGAAATTTTTAATAATTTTGACGTTGCAAATATTACGCATAAACCCGGTGAACGATATTCTTATCAAAATGCATTGTATTGTTTATTTGATACTGTTGCATATACCGCAACAGGAAAGCCTGTACAACAACTTATGAAAGATTCATTGTTTGCTCCATTAGGTATGACAGATGCGTCTATGACTTTTGAAGAATTTGTTGGACATGAAAATTTTGCGTATCCCCATGCACGTGGCAGATGGGGGCATTATTATCCTACGAGACTGAATAGTCGGTATTATTCTGTGGCTTCAGCTGCGGGCGTTAATGCAAGTATATATGATATGAGCAAATGGCTTCAGGCACTTTTAGGCTATAAGCGTTCTGTGGTACCGCATACCGTATTGCATGAGATTGCAGAACCTCAGGTTAAAACACCTATATCGTATCGTGCTCGAAGGAACTGGAATCATATTACTAAAAAGGAATATGGCTTGGGGTGGAGACTTATTACTGCACAAGGTGAACAGTTTGTTCATCATGGTGGATATGTAGATGGGTATAGAAATGAAATAGCTTTTTGCCCAAATAAAAAAATAGGC
>JAWOEL010000128.1:0-15313 GCA_046482735.1 Bacteroidales bacterium
TAACAAAACAACAAAATGAATTATTTAGTGAAATTCAGTTGTTGTGATTTTAAAAGTTCCGCTTTTGATTCAGCCGATCGTGTTTAACAAAAAAAAACAAAGGAATTATTTACTGACCTCCAGTTGTTGTGATTTTAAGAGTTCCGCTTTTATTTCAACCAATCGTTAAACACGATTACAGAACAAAACAAAGGAATTATTTACTGACCTTCAGTTGTTGTGATTTTAAGAGTTCCGCTTTTATTTCAGCCAATCGTGTTTAACAAAAAAACAAAGGAATTATCTACTGACCTTCAGTTGTTGTGATTTTAAGAGCCCCGCTTTATCTGATAAAGCTGAGGCTCGGCCTCTATCGGGAGATGCGACAATCACCAATGCAGGTCTTTTGACAATAGAGCCGGAAGCTGTAACTAGTGCGAAAATATTAGATGGAAGTATTGCCAATATAGATTTAGATAAGATAAATATACCATTAAGTGGATTTGGTTCGGCATCAGCTGATGTCGACATGGGTTCAAATAAAATTACCTCATTAGAAAATCCGACCTTGGCACAGGATGCAGTAACAAAATCGTATGTTGATGATGAGATAACTATCGTAAGTGATAGCCTTGTTTTTCTTGATTCTGTAGTTAAATCACATGACTCATTATTTGTAGATGTATATGATTCATTGTACTTACATGATTCCTTATTAGTAAATGTATTTGACACCATACGTATGCACGATTCAATATTAGTAAATGTTGTAGACACTATACGTATGCATGACTCATTGTTTGTGAATGTATTTGACACTATACGTATGCATGATTCTATGTTATTAACACATAGAGACAGTCTTCGAATTTTAGATTCTTTATATGGCCGAATAGTTGATACAGTCGCATACCAGGAAGAACTTCTAACCAAGGCAACATTTAATTTAAATGAACATCATGTATATGTTGGAGATGCGAACGATACAGCACGAGGAGTTCCGGTAACCGGTGCTATTTCTTTAAATTCAACCGGGTTAACAAGATTATCAGATGGAATTGTACATGCTTCAAATTTAGCAAATAATGCATCAGGTATAGCTTTAGATAATGGAACAGCAGATCATGTGTTGGCTTCACGAGGTGATGGTTCATTTAAATGGACGAGTCCTGATAGTTTGTCTGTAGACCCTTCTAATATTGCACTTTCCGAGGCCTATATATTTGTAGGTAATAGTTTTGATAATGCTGAAGCTCAGCCTTTATCAGGTGATGCAACAATTACCAATGCAGGTGTTTTGACAATAGGAACGGGAGCTGTAACTAGTGCGAAAATATTAGATGGAAGTATTGCCAATATTGATTTAGATAAGACAAATATACCATTAAGTGGATTTGCTTCGGCATCAGCTGATGTCGACATGGGTTCAAATAAAATTACCTCATTAGCTGCCCCGACGTTAGCAGATGATGCTGCAACTAAATTGTATGTTGATGAACATGTTGATGCAGATGCAGATGCAACAAATGAGATACAGGATATATCTATTTCAGGCAATTCAATAAATATTTCGTTAGGTGGAACAGGTTTTGATTTAACTACAACACCACCTATTAATGGACAATTGCTTGGATGGGATGGCAGTGCATGGATTCCGGTTGATGATAATGATACAACTTATACTGCTGGTGATGGATTAAGTTTAACAACATCATCATTTTCTCTTAAAAATAGTGCGAATTTAGACGAACATGCGGTGCCTCGTTGGAATAATGCAAATACTCAATTGACAAACAGTTCGATATGGGATGATAATGCCGGACATGTGCTTATTGGAGATGATGGAACAGGTACGATTAGTTCATCGTATAATTTGCAAGTTGTTGGTACATTTAAAACAGAACAAATTTATCACTCGTCTGATAAGAGATGGAAAACAGATATTCTTACGATTGATAATGCTTTAACCAAAGTACAACAGTTACGTGGTGTTGAATATAAATGGAGACAAGATGAGTTTCCTGAAAAACAATTTACTGACGGAACACAAATTGGGTTAATTGCTCAGGAAGTGGAAGCGGTTGTTCCTGAATTAGTAATGACAGATAATTCAGGATATAAATCGGTAGAATACGCCAATCTGGTGGCGGTATTAATCGAAGCTGTTAAAGAACAACAAGAATTAATTGATGCACAGCAAGAAAAAATTTCTGCCTTGGAAACTGAAAATAGTTCGATGCAAACAGAAATAGCAGAATTACAAAATATGCAATCTCAAATAGATGAATTACAATCACAAGTTGCAAGTATGAATTCTGTGTTAGAGATGTTACAACCATCGGCTAATGCCAAATAAAACATAGATAATGAAACATCTATATTTATATATTATTTTATTATTGTTCCCTGTGTTTACTTATGCACAGGTGTACATCAGTGAAGGTGCTTCATTGAATACCTCAAAGAAAAGTGAGTTATTTTTTGATGATAGTTTTGAAATTCAGGGAGCGTTAAATAATCAAGGTGATATTTATGTAACTGGTGATTTGATAAATGATGGCGAATATTATTCTATTGGTACATTGTATTTAGTCGGATATAATCAAACTATATCAATGAATGGTGATACCGTAAATGAGTTAATAGTTCAGGGAAGTGGTAATAAATATTTGTTGTCTGATATGTATATCAGTGGTGAATTGATGTTGGATAATGGGATTATTATACCGACTAATCAATCTAATCTTATTATAATGGATACAGCTTATATTTCTGAAGGTTCCGATTACTCTTATGTGTTAGGTCGTTTGTATTCCGAAGGTGATGGCGATAAATATTTCCCTGTGGGAACCGCAACAACTTTTTTACCTGTTGAGTTACATAATATTAAGGGTGATAGTTTAACTATTGGTATGAAGGCTCATTATTTCGATTCGTTGCCGGTTCCAGGAAAAGGAACCCGAAAATTATCTCATACTAATTATTGGTCGCAAGATGTGTTATCCGGAAACGTAACGTATGCACAAATTTCTTTACCGATGTATTTGGTAGGTAATACCGGTTTTTATAGTGAAGATAGTGTAGTTGTTGCTATGTCGGATAATGTTTTAGGTCCGTACAGAAGTAATGGTAAAGACGAATCTATTAGTAGTATTATACCTTATGAATATGTTTCAAGTGAAGATATAGATACTGCTAATAGAGATTATTATACATTGGGTATATTCTATGATTTAAACTGGAATTTATTTTATATTCCTAATGCATTATCGCATAATGCTTCTGATGAGGATGATAGATGTGTAAAAGTGTATGGAGATGTGTTTCAGGAAAAAGGTTTTTCGTTTATTGTGAAAAATCAATGGGGAAATATAGTTTTTGAATCGACATCACTTGAGCAAATGGAATCGGAGGGCTGGGATGGATATAATCAGAAGACAGGTAATAGAGGTATGATTGGACAATACCAATATGTTTTAAAAGCATTTACAAAGCATAACGAGATATTTACAAAAGCCGGTTCAATTTGGATAATAAATTAATTATGAAGTATTTTTTATTATATGTGCTTAGTATGTTTACTGTGTTGAATTGTTTTGGACAAGATCCAATATTTTCACAGTATTATACCACGCCAATGTATGTTAATCCTGCGTTTGCAGCTGATAAGCAAAACATTAATTTTTCGATTAATAACAGAACATATACAAGTAAACAGTTTGATAATTATAATTTGGCTCAAGTTACTGCTATTGTGCCTTTTAGTTTAGATTTTTTGTATAAATCTTCCTCTTCTCTAAATCATTATAGTGGTACAGGAATTTCTGTTTATCAGGAGTCAACAGGTGCTCATAATGAACTTAATTCGTTCGGAGCGTTAATGACTTTTGCTCATTCTATACAGTTATATCAACAACATTATTTGGCTCTTGGTTTGCAAGGAGGATATATGAGAAGAGTTCTTGGTTCTGAATTTGATTGGGGGTCTCAATATTCAATTGATTTTGGCTATGATCCTTCAATTGTGCCTTCAATTGATTTAGCAGATGATTTTACTCAGTTTGCAACTTTTGGTGCTGGTTTGCAATATTTTTATACTTCATCATCTGTTCAAGAGCAATTTAAACAGTATGGTTTTGATGCGTATGCAGGGGTGAGTTTTTTTAATGTTAATCGTCCTGATCAATCATTTTTTGAAGATACAGAAACTCGTTTACCAATGGCAATGAAAGTTAATGCCGGTATAAAATATAATGCGGCAAAGCGTTTAACAATTACTCCTACTGCATTATGGGTTCGTCAAAATGAGTTAAATCAAATTAATACGGGGCTATATGCAAATATTGTTACCGGTGATGCAAAAACTGTTACTAAAAAGAATGTTATTATTATAGTTGGTACGTGGTATCGTTTTGGTGATTCTTTTATAACAACACTGGGGTGTGCATTATATGATTTTAAATTGGCTTTGAGTTATGATTTTAACGCAAGTAATTTTGAATATAATAATAAAGGTCGAGGTGCTGCTGAAATCTCATTAAAATATACTCTGCCAAATAAAGATGGAGAAGATTATTCCCGAGGATTATTATATCCAAGTTTTTAGAGTTTTAACTATATCACAAGCTATTTTTTTATAATTTTGCAGTAATATGAAGATTCATCATTCTATTTCTGCATTTTCTGCCCGAAATCCGGTAATGACTATCGGGATGTTCGATGGTGTGCATCTCGGACATAAAAAACTTCTTTCTCTGGTTTGTGATGAGGCTAATAAGATGAATGGTGAATCCGTTGTGCTTACTTTTTGGCCTCACCCTCAAATGTTGTTTAATGCAGATGATTCGTTTAATATTTTAACAACGATTGAGGAAAAGTGTTCTCATCTCGAACGCTATGGCATTGACCATTGTATTATTGTACCATTTACGAAGGAATTTTCTCAAATTTCTCCTGAACAATATATGTATGATGTATTATATAAAGGTATCGGAGCTAAAAAAATTATTATTGGATATGATCATCGATTTGGACACAAAGGTGTGGGTGATTTTTTGTTGCTCAAACAGTTCGAAGAAAAGTATAATTTTGTTGTGCAAAAAATACCAGCCTATGATATTGATAAGATAACGGTGAGTTCAACAATTATTCGCGAAGCTTTATTGAACGGTGATGTGGAACGTGCACAGCAGTATTTGAATTATCATTATTCTCTGCAGGGGACTGTTGTTCATGGAAAAAAAATCGGGAGAACGCTTGATGTTCCTACGGCTAATATTGTGCCTGAATCGGCGTATAAAATCATACCGCAATCGGGTATTTATATTGTGCAAGTAGTGTATAACAATCAGATTTTTAAAGGGGTTGCAAATATTGGTTTTAATCCTACTGTTGATGCGGAGAATACAAACAGAACCATTGAGGTGTATATATTTGAATTTTCACAGGAAATTTATGATGAAACAATACGTCTTGTTTTTTTGAAAAAGGTGCGGGATGAACAGACATTCTCGTCTTTTACTGAATTGCAAGATGCTATACAAAAAGACATACATATAGCTAAAGAATATTTTACAACGCATACTAATCCTATAACTTATTAATATGAGCACTCAATCTATTAAAACGAATTACCCCGCATTATACACGTTAATAATTGTATTTTTCTTTTGGGGTTTTATTGCTGCAAGTAATACTATTTTTATTCCTTTTTGTAAGCATTATTTTTCTCTCGACCAATTTCAATCTCAGTTGGTTGAATTTGCTTTTTATACCGCATACTATGTGGGGGCTCTTATTTTGTTTATATATGGCTCGCTTACGCAACGTGATTTAGTGGGAGCGTGGGGATATAAACGTAGTATAGTGTACGGACTTATTTTTTCTGCACTTGGGGCGGTTGCAATGATTCTTGCCGTAATTGCAAATGTATATGTTGGTATGTTGGCGGGTTTGTTTATTGTGGCTCTTGGTTTTTCTTTGCAGCAAACAGCAGCAAATCCTTTTGCGGTGTTGTTGGGTGATCCGAAAACAGGAAACAGTCGCATGAATCTCGGTGGGGGTGTTAATTCGTTTGGAACAACAATTGGTCCTATTGTTCTCGGTTTGGCTTTGTTTGGAACAGTTTCTGAAATTACGAATGAACAGATTGAGAGTCTTAACCTCGATAAGGTTATTTTTCTCTATTCCGGTGTCGGAGCTTTATTTTTAATTGCTGCGGGGATTTTCTTTTTTTCGAAAAAGGTGCCCGATGGTATTCAAACCGAAAAGGTCGAAAAAGCTAATAAGGTATTACGCTTATTGTTGGTAATGACCGGTCTTTTGTTATTTATGTTTGTTCCCGTGTTTAATTCATACAAAAGCGATGAGGCTCAGAAAATGAATCAGTATTCCGAGCGAATAGAACAATTACAGGCTCAACAAAAGGAATCCGGAGGTGATATGGCGCATGAGGATGAGATAATGCGTGTACAGGCTCAATATGATGCGATAAGTCATCCTTTGGAGCGTGAACGTATGTATTGGTTGCTCGGTGCTTTATTAGTTGTTATTGGAGGTCTACTCTTTGCCTTTCTGAGTTCTCGGCACAATGCTTCGGGGTGGGGGGCTATGCAATATCCGCAATTGACTTTGGGTATGCTTGCCTTATTTACGTACGTCGGGGTTGAGGTCGCTATTGGAAGTAATCTCGGTGCCTTGCTGGAATTACCTTCTTTTGGAGGGTATGAATCGTCCCAAATTTCTCCGTTTATTTCTATGTTTTGGGGGAGTTTAATGATTGGACGCTGGGCCGGTGCTGTCTATGCTTTCGACCTAAAAAGTAAGACGCAGACAATTGCCTTAATTGCGGCTCCTTTGGTTGCGTATGTTGTTGTTATGGGAGTAAATATTCTGTCCGGAAATAATATGGAGGTGTTATATTTTTATATTATTTGTGTGCTTATTCAAATTCTTGCTTTTTTGTATAGTAAGGGGAAACCGGCTCGTTCATTATTAGTTTTTTCACTATTAGGTGCTGTTGCCATGGTAATAGGGCTCTCAACAGATGGTATAGTTGCTATTTATGCTTTTTTATCAGGAGGTTTATTTTGCAGTATTATGTGGCCTTCCATTTTCAATCTTTCTATTCTTGGGCTCGGGAAATATACTTCGCAAGGTTCTGCTTTTTTAATTATGATGGTATTGGGTGGCGGAATTATCCCGCCAATACAGGGAAAACTTGCTGACATTATAGGTATACATCAATCGTATATTGTTACGGTTATTTGTTTTTCATACCTGTTGTTGTTTGCGATAATGGCAAAACGTATATTATTGAAACAAAACATTGATGTTGATGCAATAGAGGAATCAGCTTAAACGGTTTTTTTCGAAAATCTGATATGTTTTAATTTGCTTATTATATGATAGTTTAGGTGATTGGAATCACCATATAATTTGTAGTTACTTTTTATATTTTATCATAGGGTGCTTTATTGAAACTGTTTTATAAGAACATTTTTTTTGCTGATTTCACTTTATGTTTCATGTAATAACGTGAGTTCGACGTAATTTTTCAAGTTCAGGTTGATGTAAAATATTGAAGATTAAGGCAAATCGATGAATCTTATCGGGATAAGATGAAGAGATTTAACGCAAATATTCAATATTTTACACAAAGCAATCTTCTTCTTAAAAATAATTCGATTTATCCCGATAATACTCATTATTTTTAATCGAATTTTACTATTTCTAAGCGTTCTGAACTCAAAAATTATATCGAACTCACGTTAATAATCCCTTTTGAAATGCAGTCAGTAAATCAAAAGCATATTCAATGTCTGAATCTAACTTTCTTGCCCATTTTTTAGCAATAACCGATTTAGTTGCATCCTGCAAATTGTGTTCTATTACCTGCAAAATTCTGTTTGAAATTGCTTTTGATTTTTGAAGATATATTCTTGCATCTCTGCCCAACACTTCGGATGCTATTAGCATCTGGTCAAATGGCTCATTTGTTAATGTGTCAAAGTGCTGACTTACAATTTCATCCCACGCGAGGTTGTAATAGTGCTGAATGATTTTTAGAATGTCTGACAAATCATTTTCGCGTTCTTCCGGTCTGTCACTCCATGCTATTAATTTCAATATTACCATACCGGGTAATGGGGGTATGTTAACAATTTTTTCTTCTATTTTTACTTGCACAGCATCTTCTAAAACTTCTTGAAATCCAAGCACATGTAAATCGGTGTGTCGTTTGTCAAAGTTATCGGAATAGTTTTCTTCTATTTCGCCAAAGGGAAGTAAATCAATGGCTACTTTAAATTTTGTTGAGTAAAATGTCCATAGTGCAATAACTTTATTAAAGCCTTTGGCTTCTAAAGCTATTTTAATGTTTTCATATTCATGTATGTCTGAAATCATTAGTGCAAAATCTATATCTTTGGTGCCTCTGCTAGGTTTAATGCCATCTTTCAGTAATTCAAGTGCAATTGCATTCACACCTATCAAATAATAGGGGATTTGTAAGCTTTGCATTACTTCGTCTATACAATCAAATGATTCTTTGAAATAGGGAATGGCTAATTCTTTATAAGTTTGGTTCGATGTACTCATGGTATATTTTTGCGGCTGTTTCTTTATTTCGTTTTCCACCTTCCAATAGCAAGTCGGCATATATTAGTATTGGCGGTGCTGTAATATTATTTTCGTTATTCCAAAACATTTCTAACACTTCAATGTCTCCATTTTTGTCAGGCATAAGTTGTAAGTTTGTAATTATATCTATGCGGTTTTCTTTTGTGAATAACATAAACTTTTCAGGGCGTAAATGGTGCGTTAGAATATCTGCTGCCGGTTCGCCTCCCCATACGGTTGTGTGATTATTCATCTCTATTTCTTGCCAATTTCTTTTAAATGAATATCGTTCTTTTACCAATGTGGGACGTAAAATTGTAGCATATTCCATAATCCATCTTTCTAATAAAAATTTTCTGTTTTCCCACACATATCTTTTGTTGTTTAAGGGAATCAAATAACCGGTTTCTTTCAAACCTGTTATTACCTGTGGAATATTTCCTAAAGCAACATTCGTGTTTTTTGATAATTCTCTGTGAGTGAGGTTTATGTGTTCTTTGTTTTGAAGTAAATAAAATAATACTTTCAGACCTGTTTTGGTAAATGCCCTGTTGCCTTTGTTTTTTATGCGGTTTATGGGTTTTTGTGTATCGATAAATAAAAATAAGCCATCCCTTTTCAGGAACATGTTTCCGTTGGCTTCTAAATAGGGAATTCCTTTTTCCGTAAGTTCTTTTTTGATTTTCGGAGAAACATGGTTCGCTACTAAAATAAAACCGTCATAATCATGGAAATAATTTTCTATTTCTTGTAATTGATGAGGTCTTACTTCTTCTTTTATTTTTACTGTTAATCGGTGTTTCCTTCCATTGCAGGTTATTTCCAAAACACCATCTAATGAACCGGAATTTTGAAAAACTGATTGAATACCGTTTGTTAGATTGAGATTGCTAATTGCTATATGTACAATATCTTGTTTCATTTTCATTGTATTTGTTCACAAATATACAACGTTCATGGAACATGAACAAGGAAAATTTGTGAACATTAATAGTATTATTAAATTCTTGTGGAATTTCTTGTATCAGCTTAAACGGTTTTTATAATCATCATACGTAAATGTACGAACACATTCATTGTATCCGTTTGTGTGGGATATATATATTGAGGGGTGACGTACGCCGTTAAACAAGGTGGTTTTTACCATGGTATAATGTATCATGTCATCTAAAATTAGTGATTCACCAATTTCTAATTGTTTCGGGAAATAGTAGGGATCTAAAAAGTCGCCTGCCAAACAGGTCGTGCCGCCTAATCGATAGGGTATGAAACCGTTTTTTGGTTCCGATGAGGCTCCTTCTATGTGCGGACGATAGGGCATTTCGAGTGTGTCGGGCATGTGTGCCGCAAAGGAGATGTCTAATAATGCTGTGGGAATTTTTCCGTAGTGTACAATATCTAAAATACGTGCTTTTAATACTCCGGTTTGCCAGGCAAAAGCTCCTCCGGGTTCGAGAATTATAGAGATTTTATGTTTTTGTTTAAATTTTGAAAGAACAGAAATCAGATGTTCTACATCGTATTCGGCATCAGTTACTAAATGCCCACCTCCCATATTGATCCATGAAATTTGAGGGAGAAGATGTGCAAATTTCTGCTCACATGATTCAAGAACTCGTTCGAGGGAATACGAATTGGATTCGCACAGAGCATGAAAATGAAGACCGGTTACTCCTTCGGGAAGGTGCGTTAATTCTTCGGCAGGTATTCCTAATCGTGAATCAGGTGTGCATGGGTTGTACATTTCTGTTTCTATGTCACTATATCCGGGATTAATACGCAGTCCGATTGCTACATTGTGTTTTTTGCACATATGTTTGTATGTTTCGTATTGTGTGAGTGAGTTCAAACTGATATGACTGCTGTTTTGTGCAATTTCTTCGAAATCTTCGGGCGAATATACCGGTGCGTATGTATGTGCTGCTGTGCCCATATATTCTTTACAAAGTAATACTTCGTGTAAGGAACTTGCCGTTGCTCCCTGAATATATTTTCTGATAATGGGAAACGATTTCCACAAAGCAAAACCTTTGAGTGCTAAAATGATAGAAACATCGGCTTGCTCTTTAATATATACAATACGTTCAAGATTTTGTTGTAGCTTTGTTTCTTCGAGAATAAAAGCCGGAGAAGGTATGTCGGGGAATCGCTCTGTCATGATTAGTATGGTAATTCTAAATCAATATTTTCTTCTATCTGCCATGGTAAACCATACGAACCAATTTTTTCCATAAACGGATCCGGATCAAATTCTTCGACATTAAATACTCCCGGTTTTTTCCATTCGTTTGTGAGCACCATAAGTGCTCCAAGCATTGCCGGAACGCCGGTTGTGTATGAAACTCCTTGTGCTCCGGTTTCATTATAGGCAGCCTGATGACTGCAATTATTCCATATATAAAATGTTTTTTCTTTTCCGTCTTTTATGCCTTTTATGCGACAGCCGATAGATGTTTCCCCGGTATAATTTTCGCCCAGTGTTTCGGGTTTTGGCAAGGTTTCTTTGAGGAATTGCAGTGGCACTATTTCCACTCCTTTATAGAGTATTGGCTCAATGCTTGCCATGCCTATGTTTTGAATAACCCGCAGGTGAGTCAAATACTCATCGCCAAACGTCATCCAAAAACGTGCTTGTTTGAGTGTTGGAAAATTTTTAACGAGAGATTCTAATTCTTCATGATACATTACATATGAATTTCGCACACCAATATTCGGGTATTTGAGCGGCACCATAATTTCGTGCGGTTCGGTTTCGACCCAATCGCCGTTTTTCCAGAATTTCCCTTTTTGTGTTATTTCGCGAATATTAATTTCGGGATTGAAGTTTGTTGCAAAAGCTTTCCCGTGGTCGCCGCCGTTACAGTCAACAATATCGAGATAGTGAATTTCATCGAAATAATGCTTTGCTGCGTAAGCGGTATATATTTGTGTTTGCCCGGGGTCGAATCCGCACCCGAGTATGGCAGTCAGGTTTTTTTCTTTAAACTTATCTGCGTATGCCCATTGCCAGCTATATTCAAATTTTGCTTCATTTTTCGGTTCATAATTGGCAGTATCAAGATAATGAACTCCGGCTTCTAAACAGGCATCCATAATGAATAAATCCTGATAGGGTAATGCCACATTTATGACTAAGTCTGGTTTATACGAATTAAAAAGTGTTACCATTTCGGAAACATTTTCTGCGTCTATGTGTGCCGTTTGAATTGTACGGTTCGGAATAGATTGTGCTATTTCTTTACATTTCGATTCGGTTCGACTTGCAAGTAAAATGTCTGAAAACACTTCGGGTACTTGTGCACATTTGTGTGCAACAACTCGTCCGACACCGCCCGCACCAATAATAATAACTTTTGCCATCTTGTTTTTTTTGTCTTTATGTTTATGATGCTAAACTACTATTTTTTTCAAATTGATATTCAAAATATGAAAAAAAAATCGAATCGTGTAGGTCTCAATTAAATAATGTACTTTTGTGTGTAGTTTTTTTTGTTTTTAGGACGGTGTACATGAAAAAAGTTCTCATACTGGCATATGATTTTCCTCCCTATAATTCTATAGGCGGACAACGACCATATAGTTGGTTCACGTACTTCAAACAGTTCGGCTTGTTTCCGGTTGTGGTAACCCGCCATTGGGATGAATCGATAAGTACACCTCAAGATTATATAAAACCTTCCACTCAACAAGAGGTACGTGTCGAAGAATATGAACACGGAATCATATATCGAGTGCCGTATCGTCCCAATGCACGAGATAGATTTTTGGTAAAATATGGGCTTGGCACGGGGGAGATTGTTCGTAAAATACTTAGTGTGTGGTATCTGTGTGTTGAGTTTTTTATTCCTTTTTTCGATGCGAAATATGGAATATACAAAACGGCATTGAATGTATGTAAACAGGATGATTTTGCATATATTATCGCCACAGGCGAGCCGTTTATTTTATTCAAATATGCATCGAAAATTTCCCAAAAAACCGGTGTTCCCTGGATAGCTGATTATCGCGATGGCTGGTCTACAAATTATAATTATTCTTGGTTTCAACAGAATTTTTTTTCACGAATAGAAGCACATATAATACGTTCATGTTCTTGTATAACAACGGTATCCGAAGAGTTTCAGCAGCGATGTGCCGAACTTCATAACAAACCGGTTTATGTGGTAATGAATGGTTTTGAACCAATTGCCCAAGCAGTAAAACAAGATGTTCAATCTTCGAAACAATTTTGCATGAGTTTTGCCGGCACGTTGTATCCATATCAACAAATAGAAATGTGTGCCGATGCTTTGCAAATGTGTGAAAAAGAGGTGTTGGATACTATAAAAATTCAATGGATAGGGCTTAATTTTTATCCTGAACAAAAACAGAGAATTTGTGAGGTGTTTTCCGGAATACCAGTACATCAGGTATTTACCGATCGTATTCCGCAGAAAGATGTTATTTCCTTATTGGGATAAATTAAATTTTATGACTAAATTATTGATGACTTTGTTTTTTTTTTCATTGAGTTTGTGTTCATATTCACAACTTCTGAAAGACAACTTTGATGATGACTCTACCATTTCTACATGGTATGCTGATGATATTGAAATGAATACGGATTTTGATAATCCTGTAATAAACCAGGAAAATCCTTCTGCGAAAGTTTTAAAGTATGAAGATACAGGTGGCGAGTACTCAAATATTGGCTTTGATTCTTCTCAACCCGTTATACTTGGGGATGAAACCCCCTTTAGCTTAAATATCTATATCGCTTCTGAAAGTGTTACCGGAAATCAACCCAACCAGATTTCTTTAAAACTACAAAACAGAAATCAGCAGGAACCGTGGTCCAATCAGACTGAAATTATCAAACCTCTAGAACTGGATCAATGGCAGACAGTCATATTTGATTTTTCAGAAGATAACTACATCAATTTGGACCCTAACTCCCCAGATCCACTGACCAGAGATGATTTCAATCGAGTTGTCCTTCAGGTCAATGGAGAAAATAATACTGATTTGGTAGTTGCTTATATAGATGACTTTTATTTTGAAGGTGGAGATGCAGATACTGACCCGGATAATCCAGACGATCCAGTTTATGATGAACTTGTTTGGTCTGATGAGTTTGATAACGATGGAGAATTGAATTCAGAAAAATGGTTTCACCAAACAGAATTACCAAACGGTAGTTCATGGTTCAACGGAGAGATTCAACATTATACAGATCGTGTCGATAATACTTTTGTGGAAGATGGAGTTATGCATTTGGTGGCTAAAAAAGAAACCTTTACCGACCAGGGAGTAACCAAAGAGTATACCTCAGCCCGACTGAATTCAAAATTCGCATTTACTTATGGCCGTGTAGAGGTGAGAGCAAAACTCCCTACAGGAGTTGGAACCTGGCCAGCGATTTGGATGCTTGGTAAAAATATTCAAGAAACTGGCGGATACTGGGACAATGAAGGTTATGGCACAACACCCTGGCCTGCATGTGGTGAAATAGACATCATGGAACACTGGGGCGATAACCAAAATTTTGTACAAAGTGCTATGCACACGCCTTCAAGTTTTGGAGGAACGATAAATCACGGTGGACAAATCATACCTACAGCGTCAACTGAGTTTCATACTTATACTTTAGACTGGTATGAAGATAGAATGGTTTTCAGTGTCGATGGTAATGTACATTATGTCTATGAACCAGAAGTTCAAAACCCAGATACATGGCCTTTTACAGAAGAACAGTATATTTTATTAAACACGGCAATAGAACCAAGTATTGATCCCAATTTTACGGAAAGTACAATGGAAATTGACTATGTAAGAGTATACCAGGAAAGCACTCTTGGAACGGGAGAGGTAACACCTGATTCTAAATTAAAAATTTATCCAAACCCTGTCAATAGATTTGTTAACGTATCAATCCAGAATCAGTTTGAAGATCATAATCTTGAAATTTACACTATCCAGGGACAACTTCTGGAGGTTCATAAGCTAGATAATAAGAAAACAAAAATTGATATGTCGGGCTTGGACTCTGGAGTCTATTTATTTAAACAAAAAAGTAAGGCATCGAGTAAAACCTACAAAATCATAAAAAACTAGATTAATAATTGCATTGCTGGCAATGCAGTTATTCTCTTGTATCTGCTATATAACTGATTTTCCAGCCTTTTTCGGTATTTATAAGCGTTAAAACATTAGTTCCGGAGTGTGTAAGTTCATCATTCACATAAAAGGAATAAGCTAAAGTATACTGGGACAAATGCTCTGATTCTATAGATTCTTTAGACCTTATTTTTTCCTGAATGGTATCGTTTTCAGGTATAGATTTTAGTCCATTTGAAAACTCACTTAGCGTTTGTTTACTTAAAGTGTTATCATTTTTTATGTTTAAGGTATGAATTTGAAGGTCTTCCGTACATAAACTCTCAAGAAGCGCTATGTCTTTAGAATTTAAAGCAGTAAAGAACAAATCCACAACTTCAGAAGAGGTTTGAGCTTTAGAACTCATAAATGCAAGACATAAAATAAATGGTAAAAGTATTATTTTCATGATATTTTTTTTAGAAATGCTACTAAACTTAGCCAAACCTGCAGTTCGAATCAAATTTTATGTAATTATTTAACTTATTTAATATTGATTATGTTTTGAAATATTAAAAACATAACCCAAAAAGAATTCACGTTTACAAATATTAAGTCAGTGTTTTGTCTAAAAAAAATT
>JAWOEL010000134.1:0-9378 GCA_046482735.1 Bacteroidales bacterium
TAACAAAAACGGGAAGGGTTATGGTATCTCAAAAAAAGAGCAGTGGGCGACAAAAATCATTGACATCGGTCATGGAGGATTATCTAGCAACCCAAAACCCTATAGAACAAGAAGGTACATATCCATTACCCGAAGCACAGGTCGATCGTTTTATGTTGAAAATTGTAGTGGATTATCCGCAAAAAAGCGAAGAGCAATTAATTATTCGACAAAATTTACAACAAAAATTTCCGAAAGCCAAAAAAGTTATATCTCCAGAGGCAATAAATAAAGCCAGAAAAGTTGTGTCTGAAGTGTATATGGACGAGAAAATAGAGAAATATATTGTTGATATAATTTTTGCGACACGAAATCCGCAAGACTATAATTTATCTGATTTGCAAAAATTAATTTCGTATGGTGGTTCACCACGTGCGGGTATAAGTATGGCAAAAGCAGCTAAATCATATGCTTTTATTAAACGTCGTGGTTATGTAATTCCCGAAGATATTCGTGCTGTGAGTCATATGGTGTTGCGTCACAGAATCGGGCTTACCTATGAAGCAGAAGCCGAAAACATTACCACAGAAGAAATTATTTCATCAATTTTAAATGAGGTAGATGTTCCATAAAAAATTATAGCATGTATGCTGGAAACAGGTGATTTAATAAAACGGATACGAAAAATTGAAATTAAAACACGTGGTTTGTCAAAAAACGTGTTTGCCGGAGAATATCATAGTGTATTTAAAGGACGTGGCATGACCTTTAGCGAAGTGCGGGAATATCAATATGGCGACCCGATTCGTGATATTGACTGGAATGTGACTGCCCGCTTCAATAAACCCTATGTGAAAGTATTTGAAGAAGAACGCGAATTGACGGTAATGTTGCTGATTGATATGAGTGGTTCGCTGGCTATAGGAACGCGTATGCGAACAAAACGGGAATATGTTGCCGAAATAGCTGCAGTTCTTATGTTTTCAGCAATACAAAATAATGATAAAATTGGTGTGGTGTTATTTGCCGATAAGGTGGAAAAATTTATTCCTCCGCAAAAAGGTCGCAAGCATATTTTGCGAGTAATTCGTGAAATTCTTGAATTTGAACCGTCAACGCATGGAACAAACATACCGCATGCTATGCAGTTTTTCACGAATGCTATTAAGCGCAGATGTACGGCATTTATAATTTCCGATTTTGTTGATAATACACCGTTATATGATGCTCTTTCTGTGGCAAACAGAAAACACGATGTTATAGCAATACGAGTATTTGACCCTATTGAGGAGCAATTGCCGGATGTTGGATATGTGCGTATGAAAGATATTGAAACAGGGAATGAAATGTGGGTAAATACTTCACAAAAATCTGTTCGTGTACATTATGAACAGCAGGTACATAATAGAGTACAAAAATTTGAAAATGTGTGTATGCGAACCGGTGTTGATAATATAAAAATACCATCGAATAAAGATTATGTTGTACCACTCATGCAATTATTTAAAAAACGCTAAATGATGATGAGGTTTCTTATAGTAATAGGTTTATGTAGTGTGCTGTCAATTGTATCTGTATCTCAGGAAAGCAGATGCTATGCTGAGTTAGATACTGCACAGGTGCTTTTGTCGCAACCTTTTGATATACAGGTTTCATTACTCGTTTCCAAAGATTCAGCTATTGTGTATCCACAGCGTGATGAAGGGTTTTTGTCTGAATTTGAGTGTATAGAATATGGCACAATTGATACGACAGAGGTTTCGGAACAGGAAATGGAGTTGCATTTTAAGTATCGTTTAGCACGATTTAATCCAGGTTCGGTATCTTTTCGTGCTGGCCCGTATGTTACAGAAAATTCGGATACAATATGGTCAAATAATGTGCAGCTGGAAGTTGTGATGCCTGAAGTAGATACTGCGGCTGCAATAAAACCTATTAAATCTGTAAAAAGACCAGAGTATACCTGGCACGATTGGTTACCTCGATTGTTATGGATAGCATTGATAGTTGTTGCAGTATTAGCTGCTATATGGGCACTTATAAAATATGGTCCTTTACTGAGAAAAAGATTTATAAAACCCGAAAAAATTATTGAAGAAGCACCCGAGGAGGTTGCGTTACGCAGTTTAAATGAGTTGGAACAGAAACAATTGTGGAGTTTTAATCAGAGTAAATTGCATTACACAGAGTTAACAGATATTTTACGAACATATTTCGAACACAAACTTGGAATACAAGTGTTTGAAAAAACTTCAGATGAAATGATGCACATAGTTGCTTCTACCGGCAAAGTTGCACCAGCATTACTCGATGATTTACGAATGCTTTTGGCAGAATCGGATTTTGTGAAATTTGCGAAACATAAACCGGAAATTGCAACTATACACAAACATATAGCTATAGTACGTGCATTAATACTGGATGTGAAAAATAAAACAAGCATTGATAATACAGACGAAGTATGACAGAAGGATTTGTACATATATGTAATGGGGCTTATGAATACCAAAATCCTGAATTTTTATGGGGTTTTCTTTTAATTCCTATACTTATTGTATGGTATGTTTTTTCGCATACAAAACGAGCACGAGTGTATATGCCAACTCTTATAGATTTAGAGGGTATGCGTGGTGGTGTTATGCAATACATATCACATGTGCCAATAGTATTTCGTATGCTTGCCCTCTCGTGTTTTATAATAGCATTAGCACGTCCTGTATCGGTAGACTCGTATGCAGATTCTACCAGTTATGGTGTTGATATAATGTTGGCTATGGATATTTCGGGAAGTATGCTTGCTCAGGATTTAAAGCCGGATAGAATAGAGGCATCCAAAGACATCGCAGCACAATTTGTAAATAGTAGAGAACAAGATAGAATCGGACTTGTTGTTTTTAGTGGAGAAAGTTATACTCAGTGTCCGCTTACAGCCGATCATACAACCCTGATAAATCTTTTGAGTCAGGTAGAAACCGGGATTATTGAAGACGGAACAGCTATTGGTATGGGATTGTCGCTTGCAGTAACTCGGTTACAGGAAAGTGATGCCGTAAGTAAAGTTGTGATTTTGTTGACTGATGGCGTAAATAATGCCGGAGATATAGAACCGGCAACTGCTGCTGAATTGGCTCGAAAGAGAGGTGTGCGCGTGTATACTATAGGAGTGGGGAGTCGTGGCAAAGCTCCTTTTCCGATGCAAACTATGTTTGGAACACAAATTCAGTATGTAGATGTTGAAATAGATGAAGAATCATTGAAATATATAGCTGAACAAACAGATGGAAAATATTTTAGAGCGACAAATAATAAAGATTTACGTACTATTTATGAAGAAATTGATACATTAGAAAAAACTAAAATTGAAGATTTTGTGTACACAACAAAAAAAGAGGAATATGCCTTTTTTGTGTTGTGGGGTTTAGCTTTGTTGGCAATAGAAATATTGTTGCGTTTTACCGTATTAAAAAAGTTTCCGTAATATGAAAGAATCAAATTTTGCTTTTGCACATCCGGAATATTTTAATGTGTTGTATGGATTAATTCTGTTGATCGTACTGTTGGTATATCTGCGTATGTCAACAAAAAAACGGTTAAAACGTCTTGCCGATACACAATTTTTTGACGTAATAGTTCCGGAATTATCTCTCGGAAAAACTGTTTTTACGTGGTTGCTTCTTTGTTTGGCATATGTTGCTATTGTATTTGCTTTGGCACGTCCTCAGTTTGGAATGAAATTGCAGGAGGTTAAACATAAAGGTATTGAGTTGGTGATAGCTCTTGATGTGTCCAACAGTATGAAAGCCGAAGATATTTCTCCCAGTAGAATTGAGAGAGCAAAATTGGCAATTCAACGAATGACCGATAACTTGCATGATGATAAAATTGCAATTGTTGCCTTTGCTGGTGGGGCATATACGCTTTTGCCATTAACTACCGATATTTCTTCTGCTAAAATGATGATTCAGAATGTGGAGACAGATTTTATTAAACAACAAGGAACATCAATAAGTGCTGCTCTCAAACAGGCTATACGGTCGTTTACTGATGACCCAAAAGTAGAACGTGCAATTGTGTTGATAAGTGATGGCGAAGATCATGAAGAAAATGCTTTAGAAGAGGTGAAGCGTGCCAGAGATAAAGATATTCGTGTGTATACTGTAGGTATGGGAACTACAGAGGGTGTGCCTATACCTGTTAAAGACGGATATGGCAGACGGAATTATTTGCAGGATAATGCAGGCAGGGTTGTTACAACCAAACTTAACGAGTCTATTTTGGAGGATATTGCAGATGAGGGGAATGGTATATATGCCCGGGCAAATTTTAATCCTGTTGTTAGTGAAATTAATAGCCTGAATCAATCAGAGTTTGAAACCAAAAAGTATAGTGAATATGATGAGAAATTTCAATATTTTTTAGCATTAGCTATACTATTATTACTAATTGAAAGTTTATTTTTACACAAGAAAAACAAGTTTTTACAGAAATATTCACTTTTTAAATAGTTAAATTATGATTACTCATATTGTTATGTGGAACCTTAAAGATGAAGCTTTAGGGGCGTCTAAAGAAGAAAATAAACTCGTGTTTAAACAAAAGTTAGAGGAGTTAACTCAAACGGTTCCGGGTATTGAATATCTTGAAGTTGGTTTAAAAGGAGAAAAATCTCCGGAAACAAATCATGATATCATTCTTATTTCAAAATTTCAATCATGGGACGATTTAAAAACGTATGCAGAGCATCCAAATCATGTGAAAGTGGTTGATTTTGTAAAACAAATTGTAGAGTCACGGGCAGCTATAGATTACGAATCATAAATTTAGGTGAATATGAAAAAGTATATAGGTATTTGTATTGGCGTAGTGCTTTCGGTTTCTGCAATCGGGCAGAATGTTGATATTCGTTCCTATATAGAAAAAGGCAATCTTTTGTATGATTCACTTGATTACCGAAGTGCTGCGACGCAATATAAACATGCACTTTTGCTGGATTCTACTTCCTATGATGCGTGGTTTAATTTTGCATCTGCTTTATATAACATGGATAAATATATTTTAGCATCCGATGCTTTTGATCATGCAGTTCGTATGGAAGATGATTCGCTCAGTAAAGCTGATGCTTTGTTTGGAAAAGGAAATTCTTTTGTAAAACTGGAAGATTACAAACAGGCTATTGCTGCATACAAAAAATCATTATTGTTGAATCCGCGTGATTCTGCAGCTGTGTACAATTATGCATATGCCAAAATTATGTATGATGAGCAACAGCAACAACAGCAAGATAATACTGATGATAATGGGAATAATGAAGAAAATAAGCCATCAGAATATGCATTGCAGATAAAAAAACAAGCCGATGAATTAGTTGCACAATATAAATATTCAGAGGCTTTCGAATTAATGCTTGAAGCTGTTAAGAAGGATGAGACAGTTGAACAACACTTCGATAAATTTATTATGAAGTTACAGGAAATTTCTTCGTTAGTTGAAAAACATACAAATTAAGAGAGAAACAAATAGTATTGATATGAATATACAAGCATACATATTAAAAGCATGTTTTTTACTGTTGGGTATGATGGTGTCTTTTATAAGTCTTGCTCAAAAATCAGCTGATGATTATTTTAATACTGCAAGTTCATTATATCTGAATGAAAAAAATAAGGAAGCTTTGTATATGGTTCAGCGTGGTATAGAAGTGTATGAGGAGAATGAAAAACTTCAGGAATTGTATGATTTGATTTCTCAGCAGGAGAAAAATAAACAAGAACAACAAAATAAGAAATCACAAGATAAAAAAGACAAAAAAGAAGACGGTGACGATTCGAATGAGTCTAATTCCGGTGGAGGGTCTTCGCAGGATGGAGATGAGAAAGAATCTCAGGAAGAGTCTCAAAGTAAAAAAGATTCCGGAGAGTCTGATGAGAACGAAGAGGGAAGTGAAGCACAGCGAGATAAGGCTGATCCAAATAAAGATTCAAAACAGGATGAATCAGCAGATGGAGCATCCGAAAATCAAGAAGAACCGGAAGGGCAGTCTGAGCAAGAGTATCCGGAAAAAGAGAAACAAGATGATGACCCACGTGAGTCGGGCTTTTCTCAAAGCAATGATTCTCAGGGAAAAGAAGAGGAGAAGGGTCGTATATCAACTATGGAAGCAGAAATGTTGTTGAAATCGGTTGAAAATCAAGATAAAAAAACCCAAATGAAGGTTCAGAAATATAAAAATAAACAATCACAACAAAATAAGTTTGAAAAAGATTGGTAATGATGAAGATGCAAAAAAAACGTGTTTTGAAATATATAGTTACTGGCTTTTTGTTCATGCTCGCATTCTGTGCAGGTGCTCAGACAGTTAAGTTTAATGTAAAAGCACCGGATGTTGTTGAGGTTAATGAAGTTTTTGAAATTCAATATATCGCAAATACGGAACCCGAAAGAGGTTTTCAGATACGAGAGATTGATGGTTTAGAAAAAATAGGTGGACCTTCTCGAAGTGAACGAACAGAAGTTTCTATTGTAAATGGAAATTATTCGCAACAGCGCAGGGTTATTGAAAGTTATCGGTACCGGGCATTAAAACCGGGTTCGGTAACCATACCACCGGCTACAATACATGTTGATGCTCAACCTTATCGTACGCGTGCCCAAACAATAGATGTTGTAGGTTCAGCATCTGCAAAACGTCAGGCACAGCAACAGTCTTCGCAAAAACGTTCTCAGTCACAATCGAATCGGCAACAGAGTGCACCTCAAAATTCTCAGCAAAGTGTTGCTCAATCAGATGATGCTTTTGTGCAGGTGCATGTCAACAAAACAGATGCATATGTTGGTGAGGCTATATATGTTTCACTCAAACTATATACGAAATATCGCATTAATCTCAAAGATCATACGTATCCAACGTTTGACGGGTTTTATAAAAAAGATATTGAAGCACCGCAAAATTTGCAATATAAATCAGAAATGGTGAATGGGGAGGAGTATAATACAGTATTGTTTAAAAAAATGGTGATTTTTCCGCAAAAATCGGGTGAATTACACATTTCTCCTTTCGAACTTGATTGTAATATTTTAATTCCTCATTCACGTGGATTTTGGGGAGTACAGTATAATGAAAAAAGAAAAATACTGGCGAGTAAACCTATACCTATATCAGTAAAGTCATTACCATCAGCGAATAAACCATCTCATTTTAACGGAGCAGTGGGGCAATTTGAGATTTCTGCTTTGTCCGACACCGAAGAAGTTTCTCAAAATGAGGCTTTTACATACACAATAAAAGTGCGGGGAACCGGAAACATGTCTTTGTTTCAAGAACCAAATATAACGTTTCCTCCTGATTTTGAGGTGTATGATCCTAAAGTGTCGTATTCTTTAAACCCTACTGCGTATGGACAACGAGGTGCAGCTACCTATAAATATGTTATAATACCACGTCATAAAGGGAGTTTCGAAATACCTGAATTTGTTTTTTCGTATTTTAATCCGAAGTCTCAATCGTATGAGCGTGCTGTTGCTTCTTCTATTCCTATTGTGGTAACACAGGGGGATTCATCAAAAATGTCGCGAACATCTTCTTCATCACCTCAGCCTAATAAAGAGGATGTATCTTATTTTGGACAAGATATTCGATACATTAAATCTTCTGATGTGTCAGTTACTCGTAAACAATCGTATATGCTTGCATCGCCATATATATATCTATGGTATCTATTACCGACTTTGATATTTCTTGTGTTCTTGTTTGTGAGGCGAAGGAAAATAAGCGAAAGTCAGGATATTGCAAAAATGAAAACACGTAAAGCAAATAAAGAATCTAAAAAACGATTGAAACATGCAGGACGATTTTTAAAAGAAGGAAATGACCTTCGGTATTATAAGGCTGTAGAAACAGCTTTGTGGGGGTATATATCTGATAAATATACAATTCCTCGTTCAGAATTAAGTAAGGATACTGTGCGGGATTATTTACATCAGCGTAATGTTGGCGAACACAATATTACTGAGTTGATAGATGTTTTGGAGGTTGCCGAATTCGGACAATATACGCCTAATCCGACCATTCAGGATAAGGAACAATTGTATGTTCGTGCTTCTGAAGTAATAGGTAAATTTGAACAATTAAAATAAATATATGAAGAGGATAATTGTGTTTGTAAGTATTGTGTTTGGTGCTGTATTGGCTGTGCAGGCTCAACAACAGATTATTGAAGAGGCAGAACAGTTGTATACTCAGCAGCAGTTTGATAGTGCGTTGGTTTTGTATACCAATTTGCTCGATGATGGTTATCAAAGTGCTGATTTATATTATAATATTGGAAATGTGTATTACAAAAAAAATGATGTGGCACGTGCTATATTATTTTATGAAAAGGCATTTTTGCTCAATCCGCATGATAAGGATATTATACATAATTTGGAGTTTGCACGGTCTCAACAAGTCGATAATATTGATTCAGTAGGACAGGGGTTTTTTGCAAGATGGTATAGTGTGTGGTATCGATACTTTCATCCAAATACGTGGATTGTAATAAGTATCGTTACATTTTTATTCTTTTTGTCTGGAATGTTTTTATTCTTTTTTTCTCAAAAAATGAAATATAGAAAAAATGGTTTTTTTCTCGGTGTTTTTTTCTTAGTTGTATCGGGTGTGGCGTACACATCTGCTCAGTCGCGATATCATGAACTTACTGCACACACATATGCTATAGTCGTAGAACCAACTGCTTCTATAAAAACCGAACCAAAAGCTGCATCTAAAGATTTAACGGTTATACATGGCGGATTAAAAGTGTATGTTATGCAAAAGAAAGAAAATTGGTTTCAAATACGACTTTCAGATGGTAATAAAGGGTGGATAAATGCAAATTATATCGAAAAAATCTAACCCTATTATATGCACGAAAAATAATGAGGATGTTTTTGTATTTACCGATGGAATACAAAAACATATACTAAAGAGTGAACAGAAGTATGCAGGAAAAACCGAATTAATATGGAATGAATTGTATCATGATTTAGAGAGATTTATTTTTAGTCGGGTTAAGGAAAGAGAAATAACTAATGACATTCTTCAGGATGTGTTTATTAAAATTCACACTAATATTGAAACACTTACAAATGAATCTAAATTAAGTTCGTGGATGTATCAAATAAGTAGAAATACAATTCATGATTATTTTAGAAAATTAAAACCTCATGTGTGCCAATAACTATACGTACAACTTTTCCAGTGAGTAATAATGTGTCTTTGTATGCAAATGCAGGTTCATATGTGGGTGTAGGAATTTCCGGAAATACTCTTTGGTCTAATGATGCAGGTGATGAAGAAACTGATATTGAATGGGGAAGTGATGAGAATGAAGATGATATGAAACGATTAGATGCCGGTATAAC
>JAWOEL010000001.1:0-9508 GCA_046482735.1 Bacteroidales bacterium
TTGGGGTGGAGACTTATTACTGCACAAGGTGAACAGTTTGTTCATCATGGTGGATATGTAGATGGGTATAGAAATGAAATAGCTTTTTGCCCAAATAAAAAAATAGGCATAGTGTATCTTTCAAATTCACCACATTTGAGTGTGTCTGAAATAGTACCTCATTTTATGAATTCCTTTATAGAATATGCGGATACAACTATTCAGAATAATATGGACAAACAGTTAGCTCTTCAATAATCTGTGCCTTTATATTTAGAAAATGCAGCTAAAAGATGTTTTCTTAAAAAAAAGAATGTAATTTTGATATGATTTTATGGTAAAAATGACAATGAACGTGTAAGTTATGCAGAATAATTTACACATAATATGAAAGTGGAGGCATACGTATATGAGAACGATAGAAATAATGGATACAACACTCCGAGATGGTGAGCAAACCAATGGAGTTTCATTTACTGATAAAGAAAAATTAAATATAGCAAAGCAGTTACTTACTGATGTTAAGGTTGATCGAATAGAAATAGCCTCGGCTCGTGTATCTGTTGGTGAGTTTAATTCTGCAAAACGTATCATGTTGTGGGCTGCTGAACAGAATGTACTCGAAAATATTGAGATATTAGGTTTTATTGATAATGGGCTGTCGCTTAATTGGATACATGAGGCAGGTGGTAAGTGGATTAATTTTTTATGTAAAGGTTCTCTTAATCAATTAAAAGGTCAATTACGCAAAACGCCGGAAGAACATATTGCTGACATTAAGGAAAATATTGCAATAGCAGAAAAATTAGGAATTTCTGCTAATATTTATTTAGAGGATTGGTCAAATGGAATGCGTCAGTCACCGGAATATGTTGAATATCTTTTGTCTGAATTGCAACACACTTCTATCAAGAGATTTATGCTTCCCGATACGCTTGGTATTTTGTATCCCAAAGAAACCTATCGGTATATAAAAGCTATGGTAGAAAAATTTCCACAGCTTCATTTTGATTTTCATGCTCATAATGATTACGACTTGGCTGTAGCCAATTCAAACGCTGCTGCTAGCGGTGGTGTGCATGGTGTGCATACATCGGTAAATGGTTTGGGAGAGCGTACCGGAAATACCACCTTGTCAAGTATAATTCCGTGTTTGCATGATCATTTACATATTCAGACCAGTGTGCAGGAAATGCAATTGAATAAAATAAGTAAATTGGTCGAAACAATATCAGGAATTCGGGTTGCTCCCAATATGCCAATAATTGGTTCTAATGTGTTTACACAAACTGCCGGTGTGCATGCTGATGGCGATAAAAAAGGAAATCTGTATTGTAATGATTTAATGCCGGAGCGTTTTGGAAGAGTGCGTAAATATGCTCTTGGAAAAACATCTGGTAAGGCAAATATTGAAAAAAATCTTCAGGAACTCGGATTAGAACTTGACAATGATGAGATGCTGTTGGTTACGAAAAAGGTTGTAGAATTGGGTGATAGAAAAGAGTCTATAACAACTGAAGATTTACCGTATATTGTTCGTGAAGTGCTTGGACAGGTTGATAAAGAGGAAAAAGTATCTATTGAAAATTATTCGGTGTGTCATGCCAAAGGATTAAAGCCTGTGGCGACTTTGAGTTTGCGTATAAATGGTTCTACGTATGAAGAAACAAGTGCCGGTGATGGACAATATGATGCAGTAATGAATGCCGTGAAAAATATATATGAGCCTTTGAATGTGAATATTCCGCGTTTGCTCGATTATCTGGTTACAATCCCTCCGGGCGGTAAAACTGATGCCTTGGTCGAGTCTATTATTACCTGGGAATCGCCGAAGTGTATTTTCAAAACTCGGGGGCTTGACTCTGATCAAACAGCTGCAGCCATTAAAGCTACTGTGCGTATGTTAAATATTATCCACG
The DNA here is from genome assembly GCA_046482735.1 of Bacteroidales bacterium. Taxonomy (GTDB): domain Bacteria; phylum Bacteroidota; class Bacteroidia; order Bacteroidales; family UBA1715; genus JAQICB01. The sequence continues at coordinate 1,899 of JAWOEL010000001.1, forward strand.
ATCAACAAGAGTAATTTTTTTGAAATATAATTATGGCGTATTCTCATCTTTTTGAATTTATTGAAATTCTAAAATCTCATAATGAATTAATTGTTTGTGATACGCCTGTTTCTACTGATTTGGAAATTACGGAAATTGCTGATAGATTTTCGAAGCAACCGGCTGAGTCAAATAAAGCTTTGTTATTTACACATACCGAAACGGAGTTTCCGGTACTTATCAATGCTTTTGGTTCCGAAAAGCGGATGGCATTAGCTTTGGGTGTTTCTCAATTAGATGATATTCGCCTCCGAATTGATGAATTATTTGCCCAGGTCTTGTCTTCCAAAAAAAATATGTGGGAAAAATTAAAAATGCTCCCGCTTCTCAATGAAATGGCTTCGTGGATGCCTGCTACAAGTCAATCAAGGGGTGTGTGTCAGGAGATAATTCACACTTCACCTGATTTGTTGAAGTTACCTGTTTTGCAATGCTGGCCTTTTGATGGCGGAAAGTTTATTACGCTTCCTATGGTTATTACGCATCATCCTGAAACGGGTGTGCGAAATGTGGGTATGTACCGCATGCAGGTTTTTGACACACAATCAACCGGTATGCACTGGCATCGTCATAAAACAGGTGCAAATCATTATAATGCATATAAAAAACTAGGTGCTGTTATGCCAATTTCGGTTGCTATTGGTGGCGACCCGGCACATACATTTTCTGCCACAGCTCCGTTGCCCGAAAATATTGATGAGTTTATGTTGTCGGGGTTTTTACGGAAGAAAAAAGTTCGCTTAGTAAAATCCATAACAAATGATATATATGTGCCCGAAGATGCCGATTTTATTATAGAAGGGTATATAGATCCTAACGAAGAAAAAGTAATTGAAGGTCCTTTTGGTGATCATACAGGATTTTATTCATTACCCGATTATTACCCTCAATTTCATGTAACCTGCATTACGCATCGAAAAAAAGCTGTTTACCCAACAACAATAGTAGGAGTACCTCCTATGGAAGATGCCTGGATAGGAAAAGCTTCTGAACGTATTTTTTTGTCACCAATAAAATTTCTATTGGTTCCCGAAATTATTGATTATTCTATGCCGTTTATGGGCGTAGCACACAATTTGATAATTGTACAAATTAATAAATCTTTCCCCGGGCAAGCTCTTAAAGTAATGAATACTTTGTGGGGTGCCGGACAGATGATGTTTAATAAGGTGTTGGTGGTTGTTGATGAATCGTGTAATATACACAATTTTGCGAATGTAATTGCGGCAATTCTTTCTCATACCACTGTGTCGCACGATGTTCATATTCTTAAAGGTCCACTCGATGTCTTGGATCATGCGGCACCTCATACCGGATTTGGAAGTAAATTGTGCATTGATGCGACACAAAAGTTGCCCGAAGAAAAGTATGGTGTACCACAAAATCAACAGTATGCGTGTATTCCGATACAGGAAAGCGAATATCTGTCTCGAACCGAAATTGCAGATGCATATTACGCAAAGCATACTGATGTTTCGTTTTTGGTTTTGTATGATGCAGATATTCCTGCAGATGATGTTGATATATTGTTATGGCATGTGTTGAATAATATAGATCCTGATCGTGATTGTGTGCGCAACGAAAACTATATTGTGCTGGATGGTACCACCAAACGAAATGATATTACGGATAGAGATTGGCCTACCGTGGTTTTATCTCATGAGGAAACTATTGCAATGGTGCATAACAAATGGAAATCGTACGGTCTTGGTACATTTCTTGAATCTCCCTCTGCTCAGTATAACTATTTACGTAAAAAATCTTCTGCGTGGCTGTATACACAATAAATGTATTACTTTTATGTGTGGATACATTTTTTTTTGTATTTTAGCTTGAAGGTTTTGTGTATGAAAAGACAGTTGTTTCTATTAATTTTATATGTGTTTCCTCTGCTTTCTTTTGGGTCGGAGGGGGAGGACTTATTGTTTTCATCTCATAAACAATTCGAACATTTTTCTATTGCTGATGGTTTGTCTCAAAACAATGTAACTTGCATGTTGCAGGATTCAAGAGGTTTTTTGTGGATTGGTACTCAAGCTGGACTTAATTGCTATACCGGAACTTCGTTTGAAATATTTAAAAACGATCCGGAAGATCGTAATTCTATATCAGATAATATGATTTATGATATAGCTGAAGATGCAGATGGTAATATTTGGGTTGCAACTGAAAATGGATTAAATAAATTTGATAGAGAATCATATTCATTTGTTTCATATTTTTCATATTCAGCTTCTCAATCTATTGTTTTGAGCGATAATACTGTATATGCTGTGGAATGTGATAATGAACAATCATTATGGATTATAACGCCAAATTATATTAACAGAATTAATTTTGATACTGGAATAGTAAAAAAATACCAATACGAAAAAGATTTATTTTCTAAAGAAGTCGAAAATTATTCCTTTAGTATTTATCAGGATTCATATGGTGTTTTATGGTTTGGAACTCGTGAGGGGCTGGCTTATTATGAACCTAAAATTGATGATTTAGTTTTTTTTCGTCACGATGCTGTTGAGCCTCATTCTATAAGTAATAATAATATTAGATGTATTTTTGAGGATGATTATTCAAATTTGTGGATTGGTACTCAGAATGGATTAAATAAACTGGATAGAAAGAGTAAAACTTTTTTTCGTTATTATTATTCCCAAAAAGAAAAAAAAGAAAATGCAATAACAGGAATTTGTCATGGGAAAAATAATACTAATTTGTGGATAACGACCAATAAAGATGGCATGTTTCATTTTTCGCCTCTGAATAACCAGTTTACACAATATACGTATTCTGCAAAAAATAATAGTATTGCTACCAATAATATAAATTGTATACTCAAAGACCGGTCTGAGATTGTTTGGATAGGTACTCGCAATGGTCTTAATAAACTGGATGTAAAGCCGCAAAAATTTTATTTTTTTGATATATACCATAATAAAACTGATGATTTATTTTCACAGCATGTAACGGCAATTTATAAATTACGCAATTATGTGTTTATAGGTACTCGGTTTAACGGTTTGTATATATATAACACGGAAACATCGGAATCGTTTCATTTTTCAGATCAGATAGATGGAGGTGATTTTTCGGAAAATCATATAACGTCAATTTGTAAAGCTTTACATGAAAATGAGGTGTTTGTTGCCGGCGAAAATTCTTTGCAGTTGTTTAATATTGAAACGTTTTCTTTTTCAGATTTTGAAGTCCCAAAGGATAATTTTAATCAGTTTTTTGTAGGAAATAAGGTTATAAAAACGGTTTTTGTGGATACTCGGAAAAATGTTTGGATAGGCACAAACAGTGGTATATATGTTTGGTTTTCAGACGATAATAAAATCACACATTATAATAAATATTCTAACACAAGGTTTTTGCCATCGAATATTATATATAAATTTTATGAAGATTCTCGGGGTATAATATGGATTGGTACGGATAATGGATTGGCTCGGTATATACCTGAAAAAGATGCTATTAAACCGTTCAAATATTCATCTAACACACATAGAAATATAAATCAGCATAAGGTGTATGCTATTATTGAAGATGCGTATAATAAAATATGGATAGGTACTAATTCCGGCTTGTATGTATTTCGCGAGGCAGATTCGTCTTATACATTTTATACAGAAAAAGACGGATTGCCTAATAATCAAATATTTGGTTTAATTCAGTATAAAAAAGATATATGGATAAGCACAAATAAAGGTTTGGCAAAATATAACGGAATTCGTGATAAATTCACCTCTTTTGATCCCTCTGATGGTATTCAAGGTTATGAATTTTCTCCTAATTCAATTTTTAAAACAAAAGAAAATGTTCTATTTTTTGGTGGAACGCAGGGGGTCAATATATTTCATCCAGACTCGATATATAAAAATTCAATAACGCCAAATTTAGAATTTTTGCATATATCTTATTATGAAAATAAACATAAAAAAACGGTCTATCTTTTTGATGACAAAGAAATAACGTTACCCTGGAATCATAATTTTTTAAATATTCATTTTGCTGCGTTGGAATTTACTCAACCAGAAAAAAATCAGTATAAATATATTCTCGAAAATTTGGATGATGAATGGCATGATTTGGGTAATCAACATGTTATTAATTATACTAGCTTGCCATCCGGAACATATACCTTGAAAATTATAGGGTCCAATAATGATGGTGTGTGGGGACGTGAGCGAATATTGAAAGTTATAGTAGAAACTCCGTTTTGGAAAACAATTTGGGCATTTGTTATTTATGTAGTGCTTTTTGCAATATTATTGTATTTGTTTATTGAGTCTCGCACCAAAAAATTAAGAGCTGCGAATAAAATTTTGGTTGAACAGCAAAAGTCAGCTCTGGAAATATCCAAACAAAAAGAACAATTATCGCTTAAAAATAAAAATATTACAGATAGTATAACCTATGCAAAACGAATACAGTGGGCAATAATGCCGTCTCGTGCAAAATTTAAACAATTATTGCCGAATTCATTTATTTTTTATATGCCTAAAGATATAGTAAGTGGCGATTTTTATTGGATTACCGAAATTCAGGATAAAATATTTATAGCTGCAGTGGATTGCACTGGTCATGGTGTTCCTGGTGCGTTTATGTCAATTATTGGGTACGATTTGCTGCGAAATATTACGAAAGAACGCAAAATTCATAAACCTTCTGAAATTCTCGATTATTTGAATAAAGCTCTTATTGAGCTTCTCACGAAAAATCAAATGGAGGATGATACTACTGTTAAAGATGGCATGGATTTGTCGATTTGTGTATTGCATAAACATAAAGGAATTTTGGAGTATGCCGGTGCTTATAATCCATTATATATTGTACGCAATAATAAAATTATCTCCATAAAAGGTGATAGATTTTCGGTAGGGCTTGGCAATGAACATGAGGATATACCTTTTAAAAATCATATTGTTAAAGTTCAACCTGGCGATACATTTTATATTTTTTCTGATGGTTATGTTGATCAGTTTGGTGGCCCTAAGCGTAAAAAAATGAAATATTTACGATTTAGACACTTGTTGTTATCTATACATAATTTGCCGTTTATGAAACAAAATCGTCAGCTCAAGGAGTTTTTGCTTAACTGGAAGGGGGATTTGGAACAGGTTGATGATATTTTAATTATTGGTTTTAATGTTGATAATTATGTAAAATCTATACAAAAAAATGTGAAAAAGAATTCAAAAAAAGTAGCAGAGAATGAATCGAACTAGCATTGATGAGTTATTACATTTGATTTACAGAGTTTATTAAATTATAATGTGTTTGGTAATTCTGTCACTAATTTTGGTACGTTATGATATTCAATAATCAATTAATATAAACATATGAAAAAGACATTATTAATCACCGGAGGAGCCGGCTTTATAGGTTCTCATGTAGTGCGTAGATTTGTGAATTCTTATCCCGATTATACGATTGTAAATCTCGATTTACTTACATATGCGGGGAATCTTGAGAATTTGAAAGATATAGAATCTGCACCTAATTATATATTCGAATGTGGTGATATCGCTGATGCCGGATATATTGATGCCTTATTTGCAAAATATTCTTTTGATGGTGTTATTCATCTTGCTGCTGAATCTCATGTAGATCGTTCTATAACCGATCCTGCGTCGTTTGTGCGAACAAATGTACAAGGTACTATGGTTTTATTACATGCTGCGAAAAATGTGTGGAAAGGTGATTTTCATAATAAGTTGTTTTACCATATATCTACTGATGAGGTTTATGGTTCTTTGGGAGCAGATGGTTTTTTCACTGAAACAACTCCCTATGATCCAAAAAGCCCGTATTCTGCCTCAAAAGCCAGTTCAGATCATTTTGTGAGAGCGTATGCCAATACCTATAACTTGCCGATAGTTATAAGTAATTGTTCCAATAATTATGGTCCTAATCAGTTTCCGGAAAAGTTAATTCCTTTGTGTATAAATAATATAACTAATAAAAAACCTTTACCTATTTATGGGAAAGGCGAAAATATTCGTGATTGGTTGTATGTAATAGATCATGCAGCGGCTATTGACTGTATTTTTCATAAAGGTGTAAATGGCGAGACTTATAATATTGGTGGTAATAATGAATGGACAAATATTGATTTAGTACGTGTTCTCTGTCGTATAATGGATACAAAATTAGATCGTGAAAAAGGTGAGTCTGAGCAGTTAATAACATTTGTGACTGATCGTGCCGGACATGATTTGCGGTATGCGATTGATTCATCAAAAATATACAATGAGCTTGGCTGGAAACCTTCTGTAACGTTTGAACAAGGTATAGAACTGACGGTTGATTGGTATCTGCAAAATAAGGAGTGGTTGCAAAATATAGTTACAGGAGAATATGCATCGTATTACGAGTCTATGTATAAAAATTAATATCTGTGTATTATGAGGAAAGTGTTTGTGTTTGTGTGTTTGTGTGTTTGTGTGTGTGCTTGTTCTGAACAGGAGGAGGTGTTTAATAAAACTTCAGATGGTTTGGTATATTTATACAGAATAGATAAACCCGATACGGAAACACCACAAAATGGTGATAGATTATTACTTAAAATTGCATATTACAATGAGGTAGATTCATTATTATTTGATTCGCGTGAAATATCACGTAGGTTTATACAAGAATATAAAGAACCAGAAGATACTGTTCCTTCAATATATCACATATATCAGATGCTTTCGGAGGGTGATAGCATAACTGCAAAAATTAATGCACAGCATTTTTTTAATGTACATAGAAAAAATGCGGTGCCACCTGGAGTTAAAAAAGATGAAATGCTCCGTTTTGAGGTTAAGTTAGATTCAGTTTTTTCGAAAGAAGAGTTTGTGACTCGTGCGGAACAGGTAATTAATAAATTATGCAAAAAAGAACAGAAGTTGTTAGAGGAGTATATTGCAAGTGAGTATCCTGATGTTGAACCAACAGAGTCGGGTATGTATATAATTCATGAGCAAAAGGGAAGTGGAATTCAACCATCAAAAGATGCAACTGTTACGGTGCATTATACTGCTGCGTATTTAAGTGGTGATATAATATATTCAAGTGCAAAACAAGAGCAACCACTTACTTTTTCTGTATCGGATGAGCGTGTATGGCCAGGATTGTCTGAGGGGGTACAGCATATGCGTAAAGATGGATATGCGAAATTTATAGTTCCGTCCGAACTTGCTGCCGGGAAGCATGGCGAAGATCCTATTCCTCCCTGTAAAACAATTGTATTGAAAGTTGCATTGATAGCGGTTAACTAGTTTCTGCGCGAAAACTCCAAATACATCCCCGAAGTATATTCGGGGTAGACTGTTATTCTCATCTTGAAAACAATCATTTACAGACGTAAACTTATTGATTTTCAAGATTTCGAAACCCTCGTCTTTGAAGCTTTCGCATCAGAAACACAGAAAAAAAATAGTTTTCTCGCAAGCACTAACTAAAAAAAGAATAAAGAGGATGGGTATATATTGTGTTTATATACCCATCTTTGTTTTATCCTCTATTAGTAGGAATGTTTTTTAAGACTTCTTCTGTTGATATATTTTTTCGTTGAGCATAAT
>JAWOEL010000107.1:0-5441 GCA_046482735.1 Bacteroidales bacterium
ACAAAAAACAATAGATTCTGTTGAATCAGCTACAGAAGCATTTAAAGAATTTAGTGAACAATCAAAATAAGTTATATATAATTATATATCGTGCTGATTTGATTTTACTATTTTAATTGTGTTTTTGTAATGTACGAAGCTGAACTCGATATAATTGTTTAGTAAAAGTTACTTCGATCTCAGGTTACAATATAAATCCTGCATATTTGTACACAACGTACGATAGTCAAATTTTGAAACTATTACATCCGCTGCATAAGTAGACATACTTTGTCGCAAAGAATCATCTTCGATCATCTGTAATAATTTATGAGAAAAATCAGTCACATTATTTTGAGACAATAATGCGGTTTTTCCCTCTTCAACAATATTTTCTATACCTCCTACATTTGTTGCAACAATAGGTTTAGCAGAAGCCTGAGCTTCAATTAAACTAACAGGTGTACCTTCATTTTTAGAAGTTAAACATACAACATCTACTCCCGCATATACTTCATCTATTTCCTGTATCCAAGAAGTAAATACAACAGATGCATCATCATTATATTCATCTTTAGTAGTATAAGACAAACCAAGCGACTCGCAACACGCATATAACTGTTGTCGTAATTCACCATCCCCTACTATACACGCTTTAATTTTTTTACATGAATGAGATATTACATACTGTATTGCATTCAAAAACAATTCATGATTTTTTACCGAAACCAATCTACCAACAATGCAAACTACAAGCGTATCATCAGAAAAATGGTATGCAGAACGAAATTTTTCTCTTTTTTCCTGCGTATGTTGAGTAAATTTATCTAACTGAAACCCTAATGGAATAACATGTAATTTCTTCGGATTACATATCTTATATTTCTCACCCAATTCATACTTTTGCAATGCACTAATAGCAACTATAGCAGTAGTTTTTCGTGCCAGAAAACGTTCAATTAACACAAATATTTTAGTTTTTGCCGAACCAAAATAAGAATGAAACACATGACCATGAAATGTATGAACAACAATCGGCACACGACATACAAAAGCAGCAAAACGCCCTAAAGTACCTGCTTTTGCCGCATGAGTATGAACTATATCCGGTTTATATTTGTGTATAATTTTTATAATCTGCCAGAGAGCAAATACATCCTGAAACGGATTTATACTCCGGCGCATTTCGGGAATAACCGTATAGGGTATTTCCAGTTTGTCCAAAATATATTCAGAACTTGCCTCTGATGCATCTCGTAATCCACCAATTAATTTTGTTTCATATTCATCGCTTAAAAACTTAGATAAATACGCAACATTATACGTCGGTCCGCCTACATTAAATCTGTTATGGATACGTAAAATTTTATACATCTGTCATATATTTTTTCCACCATGTTTGAAATACAATCAAAGCCCAAATTTTAGCTGCTGAATCACCAGGATTTTGAGAAAACAACTTTGAACGAAGAAGCTGCACTTCCGAATTAGAAAATATTCCCTGCTCTTGAATATACGAATGTGACAATAAATTGTTTATCACAGGTTGCAAAACAGTACAACACCAGCTATGCAATGGCACCTCAAACCCCTTTTTGGGGCGATTATATAATTCCTCCGGCAAATCAAGCCGGTATGCGTCTTGCAAAACTTTCTTTGTAAGGTTGTTATCTATTTTATATTCCTCTGGCAATGAGTTTGCGAATTGCACAACAGCATGATCTAAAAACGGTGTTCGCACCTCTAAACTATGAAGCATAGACATACGATCTACTTTAGTAAGCATATCATGTGGCAATACCAAATGTTGGTCTGCATACAATACATCTTGTATACCGGAACCACGAAAATGAGCTGTATATTGTGACATATCATTCTCTTCATACCTATACGGAAGAATAAATTGCTTTACCTCCTGCTGCGACTGAATAGAACACCATAAAACATACCGTTCCTGAGGCGAAAACCGTGCAGCCTCTGCAAACCGAATAAGTTGTCGCACCACATTTCCCGTTTTGGAATTTCGCGAACTCGAAAACATACGAAATGCAGGCAAAAAATGAGACAACAACGCACTTACACGAGGATATTTATGAAGAAGAAAATGAGCTTTATGCTTATTATATCCAGCAAACAGTTCATCGGCACCATCACCGGACAACGCAACCGTAACATGAGGTTTTACATATTTACTTAAAATAGATACCGCAATTGCCGAAGAGTCTGCAAATGGTTCATCAAAAGAATCCAATACAGAAAACATATTTTCCTCAAAATCTTGCGTAGAAACAGGAATAACCGTGTGACGAGAATGTATTTTTTGTGCAACCAACTCAGCATATGTTGTTTCATCAAAATACGGATTGTCGGTAAAACCAACAGAAAAAGTTTGCAATTGAGACACATGCGAAGCAGCAATAGTTGATATTACAGAAGAATCAATACCTCCACTTAAAAATGTACCTAAGGGCACATCAGAAATCAATCGTTCACCAACAGAAGTATCCAGTTTTTTTCGTAATAATTTTTGAGCATCTGTATATGAACCGGTAAAATGATTTTCTTCATTATACTGTGGAATAGTATAATACTTTTTTGTACATACCGAATCTTTAGTTATAGTAATATACTCTCCCGGAGCTAATTTATACACATTGTTTACAATAGAATCAGGTGCCGGAATATATTGTAATTGCAAATAAGAACTTAATGCCTGATAATTGACCTCTTTGGGAAATGGAAAAACCATAAGAGCTGATAGTTCTGAAGAAAAACCTATAAAATCATCTTGCTGTGTATAATACAGAGGTTTTATACCAACTCTGTCGCGAGCAATGAAAACCGATTTTTTATATGAATCATATATTGCAAAAGCAAAAAAACCGGATATTTTTTCAAGGCAAGCCTCTTTATATTTTATATATAAATACAACAAAACCTCTGTATCAGATGCCGATACAAAAGAAACGCCATCTGACCTAAGTTCAGCATAAAAGTCGCGATAATTATAAAATTCACCATTATATACAATAGTATACCTGCCGGAAACATCTGTAAATGGCTGATTAGCATCTTTAGAAGTATCAATAACAGACAAACGAGCATGTCCGAAACAAGCAGTTGTATCAGAAAACACACTCTGAAAATCCGGACCTCTGTGATTTATGCGTGACAAAGCAGAAGAAACACCATGAATATACTCATCAGATACATACGAAAAAGAATATATTCCGGTAATTCCACACATATAAATGTTAAAACTATTCTATTAAATTATTGTAAAGAATTAAATGCTTTGTGAATACGCTCGAGTGCATTTGAAATATTTTCATCAGAAGTCGCAAATGAAAACCGAATACATTCAGAATTACCAAAACCTTCCCCCGAAACAGACGCAACATGACCTTCTGATAATAAATACATACTTAATTGATATGCATTTTTAATTTCTGTCCCCTCTGGTGTTTTGGTTCCAAAAAAAGCAGAAACATCAGCAAAAATATAAAAAGCACCATCAGGTACTTCTACCTGAATTCCCGAAATAGATCGTAAGCCTTCAACCATTATATTCCGGCGACGCAAAAAAGCTTCTGTCATTTTTTGAGGAAATTCGAGCCCACCATTTAATGCAGCTACCGCCGCTTTTTGTGCAATAGAAAAAATACCGGAAGTCACCTGCCCCTGCAATTTTGTACATGCCTTTGCTATAGATTCATGAGCAGCCATATATCCAACCCTCCAGCCTGTCATTGCAAAAGCTTTTGATACACCATTTACGACAATTACCTGATTTCTGATTTCAGGAAACTGTGCAATAGATTCATGTTTACGTTTATAATTAATATGTTCATAAATTTCATCAGAAACTACAAGTATTTGAGGATTTTTTGCAAACATTTTTGCTAAACTTTGTAGTTCATCTTTTGTATACACAGCACCTGAAGGATTAGAGGGAGAACTAAACACAAACATACGTGTTCGTGGTGTTATAGCTCTGCTTACCTGTTCCGGGGTAACTTTAAAACCGGTTTCTATAGAAGAACGTATATAAATTGGTTTAGCTTCTGCCAATTTAATTGCTTCCGGATAACTAACCCAATACGGAGTTGGTATCAGCACTTCATCATCCGGATTAAGCAAGCTGAGAAAAATGTTTGATAATGAATGTTTTGCACCTGCAGAAACAACTATTTGATTAGGATTATATTCTAAATCATTATCTCGTTTGAATTTTTCACAAATTGATTGAATCAAATCTGAAAAACCCGAAACTGGTGTATAAAAAGAATAATTCTCATCTATAGCTTTTTTTGCGGCTTCTTTTACATACTCCGGCGTATAAAAATCCGGTTCTCCGACACTTAAATTTATAACATCAATCCCCTCTTCTTGTAACTCTCTACTTTTTTGAGCCATCGCTAAAGTTTGCGAAGCTGTTAATGACGCTAATCGTTTTGAAGTTTGTTCCATGTTGTTTTATTTAAAAAATCATGCAAATATACTTTTTTTTACAAAAGTACTATCATGATTCTTGAACTCTTACGAACTATTTCTCTTGATAATTCTTAATTATTTAAGTATCAACTTTTTTTGAAATGTTTCATATCTTCCTTTCACAATTACAAAAAACACCCCTTTTTTGGTAATCGGAACAAACACATTATTTGAATCACATACTGTGCAATTAAACACTCGTTGACCAAATGGATTATACACAGCAACATATTCTATATTATCTAATGCTGAAATTATGATACCTTTATTAACATACTCTATACTTAAAGATTGTTTTTGAGAATAAAAAACAGATATAATAGGAGAAAATGAAAAATCCCCATTATAATCAACTTGTTGTAATCGATAGTAATACATTGTATTAAGAGACACCTCAGTATCAATATAAGAATATGTATGAATGTACGAGGAATTACCATGCCCCACAACTTCTGCAATTGTTGTAAATTGCACACCATCAACACTTCGTTGTACGAGAAATTTCTCATTATTTACTTCACTCGCAGTTTCCCAATATAACTCTATTTTGCCCTCTCGCACATCAGACACAGAGAAATCAGACAACTCTATGGGTAAATAAGTATTATTTGTATTATACAAAACTGGATATCCATCATTAGTTGAACTAGCAATATCCCAAGTATTAGTCAAATCCCAGCCGGCATTGGTATATGTTGTTTTTGTTTTCATTTCTGCTGTTGTTTTTCCGGTACCACCTGCAGAAGAATCTTGACCGGATGTTTCGGTGTCCCAAAAAGAATCTGTTACAACACCTATATTACCTCCCGATCCAATATTACCAAGAAAGCCACCGGATAAATCACTGTTATTTACAGAGACCAAACCTGTTGAATATGAGTTAACCAACTCGCCTCTGTATTCAATACACCCGGCTAATCCTCCTACTCGTTCAGGAGGATATATTGAATGATCAGTACCATCAACAG
>JAWOEL010000111.1:0-4999 GCA_046482735.1 Bacteroidales bacterium
AATAAAGCTTATGTTGATGCTCTCGAAACACAGGTTTCTGTTCTCGAAACGCAAATTTCAACCTTAAATGATATTTTACTGGATGCCGGTTTGCAAGGTGTTGTGTCGGATTTTGAAGGGAATGTGTATAAAACAGTTAAAATTGGTAATCAAATTTGGATGGCAGAAAATCTTCGTTCGACGTATTATGCAGACGGAACACCAATACCTTCCGGTGCAGGTCTGGGAGATATTACCGGACAAAACACGAGTACATATTATTTTTGGTATGAGGATAACAGTCAAAATGCCAATACATGGGGGGCTTTATATACCTGGGCTGCGGCTATGAACAGTGAAGCATCCTCTGCAACTAACCCAAGTGGAGTGCAGGGTGTATGTCCGAACGGTTGGCATATTCCGAGTGATGCCGAATGGAAAGAATTGGAAATGAGTCTTGGTATGTCTGCTGCCGCAGCTGATAATACAGACGGAAGAGAAACTGACGAAGGCGTACAATTAAAATCTGAAGGTAATAGCACAGATGGTACCGGTGTATGGGCTAAAGAAACTGTTGCGGGTAGTGAAGGCACAAATTCTTCCGGATTTACCGGTGTACCTGCGGGAACTCGCGTAACAAATGGTATGTATTCGAATGAAACATATTCAACAAACTGGTGGGCATCCGATGTTGAAAGTGCCGGTTTTGCATGGAATCGTGAATTGTACTATGATAGTCCTTTGGTATTTCGAAGCCCGAAAGCTCTGACTAATGGTTTTTCTGTTCGTTGCGTAAAAGATTAATATATAACTATTGTCTTATAAAACCAATTTATACACAAGCGAAGCCATGATTTGAAACTGTGATAGCGTTCTGTTTACAGGCATTGCTTCTTTTGTTGTCGGGGTAAGAGAATATGAATAAGCAGAGGCAATCATAAATCCATATTTCGGTTTATACATATATATTAAACCGGCATGTGGCACTATCGAAATGAAATAATCCCGTAAGGTATTGTCAAATACAGTTGGTCTGTTTACTTCATTATATGCATATCCTTCAGACGAGTGTAAAAGATGAAAAGAGGATACTACCCCCACTTGTGAGTACAATTTTTTGTTGATTTTTTGTGAAAATGAAAAACCAAGCGGTATGGAAATATAATGAGCCACATTCTTATTTGAATACGTAAATTCTTCTGTTGCTGTATAATATTCCGGGGTTCGTGTTATAGTTGTAACCGTATCGGTAGTTGTGGCTTCTGACTGTTGCGGGTGATCGGGTTTTTTTATAGTAATAATTTCACTTGTAATTGTTTCGGTATATCCTATAAGTGAATCGGTTTGCTGTGTATATGTTTCTTCAATATTCTTATCCCACGAATACGTTCTTCCTCCAAAACCGGTAATAAACGACATGTTTTGTATACCAAATTGTATAGTAACACCATATAAAAATGATGATGGACGTATTTGTTCTGAATTTGAAATTTTACGTACTAATTCACTATCGGAATATTTTTGTGAAGAACGTAAAGTTGAAGCAGCATATGCATATCCAGCATATGGTGTTATAATATATGATTTTTGAGGAGCAATAACTGTGCTTGGTTTTTTTTGTACTAATAATAAATGTGACGAAGTATTTGGTATTATTGAAACATGTTGTTTTTGCAATTTTGGATACATAATTTGATGTGTACGAAAAGACGAATCTGAACTGTTTTTTTGTAAAAAAATTTTATTTCCTTCAACAGTATATGTTATATCTGTATTTTGAAACATGCAATAAAGAATATTCTCAAGGTATTCTTTATTATACAAACACGTAATTTGCTCATGAGAAATAATATCGCTTCGGTAATAAAACAAAACAGATGTTTTCTCCTCAATATCCTGTATAGCTTGAATCAAAGGGGTATCAGAAAAACTCACACGTATTTGTGTACGCAATACCGATTCTTGAGCATGTAACAAATTGCACATAATTACAAAAAAACAACCGACAAAAATTACTTGTATATAACGCATATTTGTTTCTTTATCTCAAAAAACAAAAATACAATTATTTTCAATAATTAATATGAATACTGGATTTTTGTATGTTGCGTGTGGCTCATGCAAAAACACAAAATTGTTTTATTATACTTTTCAAACAATCTCAATACAATTCATGATGCATTCATTATGAGTTTCTCCCAAACCCCTGTATTTCAAAACAAACGGAACAAAACAGAAAAGCTTTACTTATTTTTTACCTATCAGCACTGTATCATTTGTAACAGTATATTCTGTATTAAGAATACGCGAAAGCATATCAGGTATTTCTATACTATCAGACATATGAAATGTAGCATTAATTTTCACCGAATCCAGAGCCTCATCAATAACAATAGTAGAAGTAAAAGATTTATTTAAACTATTCACAGCATCAATAAGTGCTATATCAACAAATTTAAAAACACTATCATTCAAAAATGCATCAGTCAGCTGTTTGTTAACTTTGTACGAACTATCAATCTGTCTGTAAAGAGTTAAAACCTCATTATCAAAAATAGTATATTCATTATTGTTTTCAACAACCAACACCTTACCCTCTTTCATTTGTATTGTAATTGAAACAGAATCTTCTGCAATAAAAAAAGATGTTCCAAGTGCTGTCACAAACACATCCTGCACAGACACTCTAAAAGGCGACGAATGCTTTGCAACATTAAAAAAAGCTTCACCTTCGAGCTGAACATTTCTGTGATGGTGAGAAAAATCCTGAAATTTTACACAAGATTGCGGATAAAGAGTAATATATGTACTATCCGTAAAATAAAAAGATGTATCCGAATCAATACTATTTACTATTCTATTATTTTCATGAGAAGAATCAACAAAAAACAATGAATACCCTATATAAATTAATATAAATGCTGCTGCTGCACCTATAGGAAATATAAAATGATGGAAAAAAGTTTTTGGCGATTGCTTAATACGTCCGCGAATAGCATCAAGACTTTTGGTATGATCAAAATTATGATTGTCAGCTATTTCTGTGTAAAGCTTACGCATTTGGGAAAGCTCTTTAGCAGCTGTATCATTGCGAGAAATATACTCAAACACAATCCTTAGCTCTTCATCAGATGCCGTATTGTTCAGATATTTCACAAACAACTCATTCATATGTATATTATCATCTTTCATATATATATAAGACAGCTAATTAAATCAATTTACGTATTAAAGAACTTACGATTATGAAAAAAAATATATGTTTTGCTTTCATAATTGAAAACAACAACTTAATACCATTATAAATTTGTGTTTCAACGGTACGTTTTGAAGTATGCATAATGTTCGAAATTTCTAAAGCCGAAAGCTCCTGCACATACTTTAAACGAATTACCTCTTTAGTCTTCTGTGGTAATTCATCAATGCATTTTTGTATTGTTTGCGAAGAGATAGTGTCTTCAGAATCCACAAAAGTTTTTTGCAATTCCGTTTGGGCTATTTGCAATTTAATTTTATCATGATGTTCTGTATGACTCATTGTAATATTAATTTGATTTATACATGCATTTTTCACCGCACGAATAACATAATTCTGAAAATGAGTAATACTAAGCGACCCGCGGGATTCCCATATTTTCACAAAAACATTTTGTACCACATCTTCAGCCTCATCTCTTGATTGAAGATAGCTGTATGCATAAGAACACATTTTTGAATAATATAAAACATACAACTTTTCAAACGCGACAACTGACCCGTTCAAGAACTCCTCCACTATTTTCTTTTCATCACTTTGATTTTGCATTGTATTTTTTGATTACATACAAGTATACAAAAAAATTATATATATAATATTGCTATTACCTTAAATCATTATTTTTTTGTTTTAAAGAAGGTTACGAAAACAAAACACATAATGAAATATTTTTTTACAAAAAAAATAAAAAAAAACACACATTGTTCTTGATTCGTATATAAATTGTTTTATATTTGCAACGCCTTAAAACGAGGTACGTTCATTACATCTTGCCGAATTAGCTCAGTTGGCCAGAGCACGTGATTTGTAATCTCGGGGTCCCCAGTTCGAGTCTGGGATTCGGCTCTCTTTAAAAAAAGGGGAAATACTCAAGCGGTCAACGAGGACAGACTGTAAATCTGTTGGCTTAGCCTTCGTAGGTTCGAATCCTGCTTTCCCCACTTTTTATCCACCAACAATTGCGGGAGTAGCTCAGTTGGTAGAGCATCAGCCTTCCAAGCTGAGGGTCGCGAGTTCGAATCTCGTCTCCCGCTCAAAGAAAAAAGGTTTCATTACGGTGAAATCTTTTTTTTGCACGAAATTTTGCAAAAAAACGAGATGAGAAGTTTATCCCGATGAATATCGGGAAATCTCGTCTCCCGCTCCAAAAAAATAAAGGTTTCATATATATGAGACCTTTTTTTATGCACGAAACTCTATGTCCCCTCCCCGCTTTCATCATTTATTCATTTGTTTTATTCACAAAAAATCTATATATTTACAATTACTATAATATACTCTTTAAACTAATAACCTATAAAAATGTATACATTATGAATATGAAAATTTTAACTATGACCATTATTTCTGCATTCATCTTTCTCACATCATGTGGTGGAGGTGATGTTGTTGATTCGGGAACATATACTGGTGTAATAAAAAAAGTGGAACCTGCAAAATCAGAAATCTATGTCACAACGGACAATAAAAAAGAACTGGAATTATACTTTACCAATGTAACCACAATCACAAAAAATGGTGAAGAAGTTGAATTTCCGGAACTTTCAAAAGGTCAGAAAGTTGAAGTTGAAATAGAAAAAATTGGCAAAAGATTAGATCCTATTTCTGTAAAAATACTAGAATAGTTTTATGGATCTACCGGAATTATGGAGAACGGAGATGTGGCACCCTCTCTCCGTTCATTTTCCTTTAGCTATATTACTTATAGGTACTGCTTTTTATAGTGTGAGTTTCTTTTTCCACAAAACATATTGGAAACATTGC
>JAWOEL010000113.1:0-34883 GCA_046482735.1 Bacteroidales bacterium
ATGATTATTTTACAGACGATCATACTTTCGGTACCAACATGAGATGGTCGGCTAATACACCGGGGGTAATACGATTACAAATAAATAGTAATGGCGATGTTACTGCAACCTGCTCCGAAGAAGGATGGACCGGTACTGAAATCGTTTCTATTAAAGCTACAGACGAACACGGCCTTACGACTTCATATCCTTTAAGTTACACTATTACAGACGAAACAAGTGTTGACTCTATCTCGGTAAATTACATACGCGTTTTCCCGAACCCGGCTTCGGATATGTTTACTGTTTCGTTTGAAACTACATCTTCTGATGAATATTCTATTCAATTACTATCACCAAATGGTTCAATACTATTCAATGAAAAAACATCTGTTTTTGGTGTCTATTCTCAAAGATTTAATGCACATAAACTTGCCAAAGGCATATATACTATTATAATTTCAAATACATCAGAAATAATATACTCAAAACAAATAATTATATATTAACTATATAATCATGAGCAAAAAATTAAATTTATTAAGCATCATTCTTTTTATAGCATACTTTTCGCATGCACAGTATAATTGGGGTAATTTACCGCTGGGTGGCGGTGGATTCGTTTCTGCTGTAATAGCATCGGAGACCGAAGAAAATGTTATATACGCCCGCACCGACGTTGGTGGTGCATATAGATGGGAGGCACACACAGAAACATGGACACCTCTCAATGATTGGATACAAAATAATGAAACCGGATTATGGGGTATAGAAAGTTTAGCACTGTCTGCTCAAGAATCAAATATGGTTTTTATGTTTGCCGGAATAGATTATTTTGACAATGGCAAATCAGCAATTCTTATTTCTGATGACTATGGTGAAACATTCACACAGGTAGAAGTAACCTCTCAATTCAAAGCCCACGGCAATGGTATGGGCAGACAAACAGGAGAACGACTTGTTGTTGACCCAAACAATAGTGATATTCTTTTCTGCGGTACACGACGTGATGGTCTCTTTAAAAGTACCGACGGTGGATATAATTGGTCAGAAATAGCGTCATTTCCGGTTACAACAACTGCCAATGATAACGGAATTTGCTTTGTTGAATTCGATAATACTTCTTCTGTACAAAACGGTGCTACACAACGGATTTTTGCAGGAGTATCCCGTTCAGGAAACACAAACCTGTATGTTTCGGAAGACGGTGGCAACACATGGAATGCAATACCATCACAGCCAACAACATATATGCCTCAGCGAATGGCACAAAACAGTAACGGTTCAATATTTATTACATACGGTAATGGTTCAGGACCTCATGCTCATTGGGATATAGCCTCTGAAAGTATGGATGCCGGAGCGGTTTGGAAATATGAACATGATTCTGAAACATGGACAGATATTACACCTTCAATAACAAGTGCATATGGCGGTATTGCTGTTGACCCCACAAATCCGGACAAAATTATCGTTTCTACGATTAACACATATCTCCAACAACCATGGGGCTGGGGCGATAGAATTTGTGTATCTACTGATGGGGGAAACTCCTGGACAGATTTGTTTGAAAACGACCTTATATCAATGGACAATAATAATATTCCATGGATAATCGACCACGCAATACATTGGGCAGGTTCTTTATGCATAGATCCATTTAACACAGACCGCGTTTTTGTAACATCGGGAAACGGTATTTTTATGACCGAACATATAAGTACCACTACAAATCATAGTTGGAAATTTATGGTGAAAGGTATTGAAGAAACAGTGCCTTTAGACATTGTTTCCATTCCTAATGGCCCGGTAATTACCGTAATTGGTGATTACGATGGTTCTGTTTATCATGATAAAAACACATATCCCGAACTACACAAACCCGAAATTGGTACATCTACCGGTATCGACTTTGCATACCAGAATTCAGATTATGTTGTACGAACCGGAGGCGACGACGAAGGGAATTCTTTCCCACTCTATTACTCGACTGATATGGGCGAAACATGGACACAATTTGCAACAAAACCAAACGGCGAACTACTTTATAAAGGAAAAGCAGCTATTTCTGCTGATGGTTCAACAGTTGTATGGGGTGCCGAAAATTCGTCAACACTGTACAAAACAACTGACTGGGGCACTACATGGACAGATGTAACAGGTGTTTCTGTAGAAAATGCGTATCCGGTGGCAGATGCGGTAAATCCCGATAAATTCTATCTTGCAAACGGAAATACTATATACGTAAGTACCGATGGCGGTAGTTCTTTTTCGGCTCAAGGAACAACCGGTTACACCGATTTGAAAAAAATACGTGCGACTCCGGGAATCGAAGGTGACATATGGGCTCCGTGCGGAACTAACGGACTGTACCGATCGACAAATTCCGGTACCGATTTTTCTAATATAAACTCTGTTTCTGCTTGTTCTGCTGTTGGATTTGGTAAAGCTATAGAAGGAAATACATTTCCAACAATCTATATATGGGGCACAGTTGGGGGTACAACAGGTATATTTCAAAGTACTGATGAAGGTGCTACCTGGACACAAATTAATGATGACAATCATGAATTCGGCGGACCGGCAAACGGCCAATTTGTTATTGGAGACATGAATGAATATGGTACTGTATATATGAGTACTGCCGGACGCGGAACAGTTTATGGTTCAAGCAACACAAATAATAATTGTACAAGCCCGGATTTAGGCAAAAATTTCTCATTGTGCGGCCTGAGTAATCCTATAATACTCGATTCTCATACCTCGGTAAACCAAAACACTTCATACACATGGTACAAAGACGGTACCCCTATTACCGGTGAACAAGCTGCTACATTAGAAATATCAGAAGCAGGCACATACAGAGTTGAACGTGATAGTGCAACCTGTAGTAATTACGATGAAATATCAGTATCAGCAACAATACCTCAACCAGATTTAGGCGGTGATAAAAACATATGTGCAAGTGCTTCTATTACCCTGAACTGTGGTATTTCTGAGGAAATATACACCTACGAATGGACTCATAATGCTGAACCTATATCACAGGCACATCAATCATCCATAACCGTTTCTGAAACGGGTACATATACTTGTACGATAAGTGCAGAAGGTTGTTCATCTGTTTCTGACAACAGTACCGTAAGCTCAGATTTATTATCTGTTTCTGATGATACAATTTGCTCAAGCGGACAAGAAGCATTTATAGAGGTCACAAACAATAATGGTCCCTACGAATGGTATAATCAGGAAACAGGGGGAACTCTGTTGCACACAGGATCTTCCTATTCACCACAAATTACAGAAAACACAACACTCTACATAGAAGATGCCGGTGTCGTCTCCAGCACTATTGGAGAACCCGAAATTAACGCTTCAGCAGACGGCTGGTATACCAGTTCTTTTACTGAACTAAACACTCAATTACTCGTGCAGGTAACCCAAAATATAACTCTTGCATCAGTAAATGTTTCGGTAGAAAATAATGGTACAGACGTCAGTATACAACTTATAGAAAACGGTACAGTTGCCTACACACATACAGAAGAGAATGTATCTGCCGGTATGCAAACCATACCGCTCAATTTCAATTTAGTTCCCGGAGAATATACTATGAATGCTGAAGGTACAACCAACAGTTTGTATGTACAAACAGAACAAGCCAATTTCCCCTACTCTCTTCCCGATTACGTTTCATTTTCAAATGCTGAAACATGGGCTACCGGGTGGTATGGTATGTTTTATAATTGGGTATTGGAAAGCGGTTCGCAATGCGTACGTACACCAGTACAAATAGTAATAGATAGTGAAAATCCGGATTGTAATACCGAACAAAGTCAGGAAATTGTATTTGATGCGGGATGGAATTTATTTTCCACACACATTGATGCTCATAATGATTCCATTTCTCACCTGTTTGCTGAAACAGAGTTTACCATAATAAAAAATGCTAATGGCTTTTTCAAAAAAAATCAACCAACTGAAATGCAAAGTATTCAAACTATACAATCTGGCGAAGCATATTTAGTGTTCATGGAATCTGCTGCAAACATAACTTTTACGGGCTCATACTCAAGCAAATCAACATCATCATTACATGAAGGGTGGAATTTACTGGGAATACCTGTAACAAGTTCAGTTAATGTAGTAAATCTACCTGAAGAAACAATTATAATAAAAGATTTTAATGAATTCCATGAACCGGAAAACAATCTTGGCACACTGTCTGAATTAGTTCCCGGTAAAGGTTATTACATATATGTAAATCCATCAACACAGATGAATTGGCAATAAATATTATAATTGCTCTATATACATTTTAAAAATAAGTTGTATTTTTACCCTTGAAAGGTACTATCAAATAGTAACACAAAAATAGTATACATGAAAAACATAATTTTTTTAATTTTAGTAAGTATGTCATTACATTCTCATGCACAAGAAAACAGAGGCACATATATTGTTGTAGACCAATTTGGCTATGTACCGGAATCAGAAAAAATTGCAATCATACGTTGCCCCGAAATAGGATTTGATGCCGATAAAAATTACACCCCGGGAGAATATTTTGTTCTCATAAATGCAGAAACACAAGAAAAAGTACTTTCAGATAAAATTTCCGCATGGAAAAAAGGAGCAATAGATTCTACCTCAGGAGACAAAGTATGGTATTTTGATTTTTCGGAAATCACAACACCCGGTTCATATTATATAAAAGACACTGAAACAAATCATAAATCATACACGTTCTCTATTTCAAAAGACGTATATAAAAATGCACTAAAACATGCCTTTCGTACATTTTTTTACCAGCGTTCCGGTTTTCCGAAAAAAGCAGAATATGCAGGCGAAGGTTGGGCAGACGAAGCCAGCCACATGGGTAAAGGTCAAGATACAGAATGTCGAAACTTTTTAGACAAAGACAATCCGAAAACAGAAAAAGATGTTCACGGCGGATGGTATGATGCCGGTGATTACAACAAATATACCAACTGGACAGCTGACTACATAAACTATTTACTGTTAGCATACGAAGAACATCCGGAAGCATGGACAGATGACTTTAATATTCCGGAATCTGGAAATGGTATACCGGACATTCTCGATGAAGTACGCTTTGGACTCGAACATTTGCTTCGGTTACAATTTGAGGACGGCAGCTTAATAGCAGTTGTTGGTGTAGACAATCACGGTTCGCCACCATCATCAGCTACCGGCCCTAGCTACTGGGGAGGACCAAGTACTTCGGCAACACTTTCAGGTGCTACCTCATATGCATATGGAGCTCGGTTATTTAAAAAATATGACAAAACTTTTGCTCAAGAACTCGAAAAAGCTGCTATAAAAGCATGGGATTGGGCAGAAAAAAACCCCTCTGTTCTTTTTTATAACAACAGTGCAGAACATGGTACTCAAGGACTGGCAGCCGGACAACAAGAAGTAGAAGATTTAGAGCGAACAGAAAAGAAACTTCATGCTGCAATGAGGTTATTTATTCTTACTAAAGAGAAGAAATACCATAGCTTTTTCAAAAACAATTACACACAAGCTCGTATGATAGCATGGGAGTTAGTTTTTCCTTTTGGTGAAGCAAATCAGGATATGCTACTATATTACTCCTCTTTGCCTGAGGCAGATAAAGCTATAGCGAAACACATAAGCTCGATATACAAAAAAGGCGTTGATACCATATACAATTTACACGCTATACAAAACGAAGAAGATGCGTTTTTAGCTTATCAAAAAGATTATGTATGGGGTTCAAATGGAACAAAAGCTAAACAAGGGAGTATATATCATAATCTTATAACATATGGCATTACACCGGACACACGCATAAACACCTCTTTGTATAATGTAGCCGGACGATATATTCATTATTTCCATGGCGTAAATCCATTAAATATGTGTTACTTAACAAATATGAATTCGTACGGAGCAAAACACAGTGTTTCTCAATTATACCATGAATGGTTTAAACACGGATCAGAAAAATGGGATCAAGCGGGTGTTTCTGAATATGGCCCTGCACCCGGTTTTGTAGTTGGTGGTGCAAATCCGGCATATTCATGGGACAAATGCTGCCCGGATGACTGCGACAGTGAAGAAAATAATGCAAAATGTTTTGAGGTAGATGTGTCGGTTATTACAAACCAACCAACTCTCAAATCATATATGGATTTCAACCACGGATGGCCTCTTAATTCATGGGCAATAAGCGAAAACAGCGGTGGGTATCAGGTACAATATTTACGACTTTTATCCAAATTTGTTGGTGAATAATAACGTGAGTTCGACGTAATTTTTCAAGTTCAGGTTGATGTAAAATGTTGAATATTAAGGCAAATCGATGAATCTTATCGGGATAAGATGAAGAGATGTAACGCAAATATTCATTATTTTTAATCGAATCGTACTATTTCTAAGCGTTCTGAACTCAAAAATTATATCGAACTCACGTTAATACATTTTTTGTCTGTACATCACTCATTGCGAAAATGCAAAATGACGTCAAATTCAAATTATATAAAAAAAGGAGGTTGTATTAACCTCCTTTTTTTTGATACATAAAACAATGTTGTTTTTTTTAATATTCTTCTTCATTAAAAAAGAAATCATCTTTACTTGGATAATCAGGCCAAATATCTTCAATACTTTCATACACATCCCCCTCATCCTCAATTTCTTGAAGATTTTCAATCACTTCGAGGGGAGCTCCCGATCGAATAGCATAGTCTATTAACTCATCCTTTGTTGCCGGCCAAGGAGCATCTTCTAATTTTGAAGCTAATTCTAAGGTCCAATACATAATTATTAAATTTTAGTTATGAAATTTGTGCGAATAAATAAAAAAAAAAGAATATTACAAAATAGGATTCCATGTTATTTCACTTTTGTTGAAATCTTTTAAAACTTTTCGAGCCAAAATAAATAAAAAATCCGATAATCTATTCAAATACTTTATAACTAAATCATTAACCTGAATCTCCGTTGATAGCTGTATTACACGGCGCTCCGCACGTCTGCACACGGTACGAGCAATGTGTGCCTGAGATGAAGCAACATGCCCACCGGGTAATATAAAGTTTTTAAGCTCGGGCAACTGCGAAACATACTCATCTATTTTATTTTCGAGCACTTGTACATCATCTTCCGAAAAATCCGGTACTTGATTTGTTTCGGAATCTTCATTTGCTAAGTGAGAACATATTGTAAACAATCTTTGCTGAATATCTGCTATAAAAGTTTTATCTGCAGCATCATCTATCATATCATGCAGCATTCCCACATGTGCATTTAGTTCATCAACTGTTCCATACGCTTCAAGACGTATATGATACTTCGAAACACGCGAGCCACCCAACAATGATGTTGTTCCCGCATCTCCTGTTTTGGTATATATTTTCATATGTTTATTTTTATATGATTACTCTGTGTCATAATTCATCTCACCATTGATATATATCTGATTACACATAACCTATAATCATATATTTACTCATATGGCACATTACAAATCACAACACCATTCATAAAAATGTAATTATGTTATAATAATTAATAATTATATATATATTTACTAAAAATACACAATTTATTTGTCTTATAAAAATAAAAAATCATTACATATATGTCACAACAAGTAGTTTTAATAACAGGAGCATCTTCGGGTATAGGAAAAGAAACTGCCCGTATATTTCTCGAAAACAACCACATAGTATACGGAACAGCAAGACGGGTAGAACAAATGCTTGATTTAAAAAAACAAGGTGCACATATTCAGTATGCCGACATTAGTGACGAAAATTCTGTTAGACAATTAGTTGACGGAATAATTCAGGAACAAGGAAAAATTGACATTTTAGTAAATAATGCCGGATATGGGACATACGGTGCCATAGAAGACGTACCACTATCTGAAGCACGGAAACAATTTAATGTTAACGTATTTGGTTTAGCCCAATTAACACAACTAGTATTACCCTACATGCGTGCTCAGAAATTTGGCAAAATTATAAATATTTCATCGGTTGCCGGAAAAACCCACACCCCATTAGGTGGATGGTATCATGCATCAAAACACGCTGTTGAAGGATTATCAGACTGTCTCCGATTCGAGACACAACCTTTTGGCATAGATGTAATTATAATTGAACCCGGACTAATTGCTACCGAATGGGATGGCATCGCATTAGATTCTGCCACTACTTATTCCGGAACAAGTAGTTATAAACATTACATAGCCGGACTAAAACAGTTATTTTCAAACATGAAACCTGCTCATCCGCAACTTATTGCCAATATTATTTACAAATCGTCTCAGGTTCGAAAACCAAAAACACGCTACGTGGCAGGTTATGGGGCAAAACCACTTCTTCGTTTCAAAAGATTTATCTCTGATGCATTATTCGATTCAATTATGAGAAAGATAATTTCAAAACGCTCATAACTTTTTTTGTAAATCATACATACTATCAAACATTTTTTATGCGTTGTGACTTTATTCGTATATGTTTTTATATATTCGCATTCAAAAATTTAATTACAAAAAAATGAGTAACATTTCACTCTCCCTATTCTCTATATTTACAAGCATATTTCTGCTATATTCATGTTTTCAAACAGAAAAAAATTATGCAACATTAGAAGACGAATTAGACACAATCAGTGAAAAAAAGCTACAATTACTCTATGGGATAGACAAAGAACGATACGAAGTTATTCAAAAAAATGTTCCGCGAAACACCTTTCTTTCAGACATTTTAAAATCAACCGGTTTATCAAATGCAAAAATTCATGAAGTTGTCGTAAGTCTTGATACTATTTTTGATGTTCGAAAAATAAAAAGTGGAAATACCTATACTTCTTTTATAGAAAAAAAAGATTCCGTCAATTCCTTAGCCTATTTTGTATATGAAATAAATATGACCGATTTTTTTGTCTGCGATTTTTCACAAACCGATACGGTTATTTCCTATATTGACTCAAAAGACATTAAAAAACAAGAACAGGCCGTAAAAGGAACTATCGAAACATCATTATGGAATGCATTAGAAGACAAAAATGTTCCCCCTACTCTCTCATTGGAATTATCAGAAATTTACGCCTGGACTATAGACTTTTTTGGATTACAAAAAGGTGATTCTTTTAAAGTTGTATTTACCGAAAACTTTGTGGATTCAGTAAGTATCGGCATCGACCGTATTAAATATGCCGAATTCACACATTTGGATGACAATATATATGCTATTCCCTTTGAACAAGATAGTATTGTTGACTTTTTCGATTCTACCGGTGCAAGTTTACGCAAAGCATTCCTCAAATCACCTCTCCGCTTTTCGCGCATTAGTTCTCATTTTTCGCATGCACGTATGCATCCGGTTCTCCGACGCGTTCGTCCTCACCATGGTATAGATTATGCCGCTCCTACGGGCACTCCGGTTCGCTCTATTGGTGATGGTGTTGTTATAAAAAAAGGATACTACGGTGGTGGTGGTAATATGGTTAAAATCAAACACAATTCTACGTATACATCTGCATATTTGCATTTATCAAGATTCAACAAAAATGCACAATTAGGTCAACGAGTAAAACAAGGCGATATTATTGGTTATGTAGGAAGCACCGGATTATCTACAGGACCGCATCTTGATTTTCGTATTTACAAAAACAATTCACCTATAAACCCACTTACTCTCAAATCACCTCCTGTTACCCCGGTAAAAGAAGAAAACAAAGATGCTTTTTCTATTGTGCGGGATAGTATAATTTCAATATTACAAAACATATAAAATAATAGGTATGTATCTAAAATATCAATATATCATGAAACATGTATACTCATTAACATTTTTTTGTTTACTCAGCTTATTTTCTGTTGCACAGCAAGACACAAACACAAACTATTCACTCAGCACAACAAAAGCAAACATACACATAGATAAACAAAAAATTCAATATACTGCAACTACTGGCTATTTTCAATTAGAAAACAAAACAGGCAAACATATTGCCGATGTTTTTCATGTTTCATATATCAAAAACAACGTATCAGACAATAAAGATAGACCGGTAACTTTTGTTTTTAATGGTGGTCCGGGGTCTTCTTCGGTGTGGTTACACATGGGTGCTCTCGGTCCGAAACGAATACGCATGAATACAAACGGCAATGCTGAACCTGCACCATACACTCTTATAGACAACTCTTATTCATGGTTAGACGTAACTGATTTAGTTTTTATAGATCCGGTAGGTAGTGGTTTTAGTAAAGCAAAAGAAGGCGAAGACTCAAAGAGTTTTTTTGGCTACAAAAATGATATCGAATCAGTAGGTGATTTTATCCGGCTTTGGTTAGTGAAAAATAAGAGATGGGGATCGCCCAAATATCTTGCGGGTGAAAGTTACGGAACAACACGTGCATGTGGTGTTTCCGACTATATTATGAGCACATACGGCATACACCTTAATGGTATATCTCTTATTTCTCCGGCACTCAATTTTCAAACTCTACGTGAGTATTCCGACAATGATTTTCCGTATATTTTCAACCTACCCGTTTACACTCGAACAGCTCAATATCACAACAAATTTTCGGACGCTAAAAATTCCGACACATCTCTCGTTTCTCAGGCAGAAAAATTTGCGTTAGAAACTTATTCTGTTGCTTTGCTCAAAGGTGATTTACTCAGCACACAAGAAAAGTATGCAATTGCTGAAAAATTAGCTTATTTTACAAGTATTCCAACTGACATATTTATACAAAACAATTTACGTATTCCTTCATGGAAATTTAGAAAACTTTTACTTGCTTCAGAACATTCTCTTATTGGCCGATTTGACACTCGCTTAACCATGCCTGCCCCACTCAAAAACAGAGACTATGCTTCTGAAGATCCAAGTTTTACAGAAATAAATGGTGCTTTCACAACCGGGTTTAACGAATATGTGCAAAAAGAATTGGACTATACAAACACATTACCCTTTTACAGCATTGGAAATGTTCATCCATGGAAATATGGTGATGGTAAATATTTGAATGTAACGGATGAGTTACGAACAACTATGTTTACAAATCCTCATATGAAAGTTTGGGTAGCAAACGGACTCTATGATTTGGCTACAAGTTATTTCGGGGCTGAATATGCTATTCAACACATGAATTTACCACATGAATTATCCGAGAATATTACTTGTACCTATTATAATGCCGGGCATATGATGTACTTAGTAGAACAAGAATTACAACAACTCAAAAATGATGCACGAGAGTTTTATAAATAAAACCGCATATCATTAATTTGTTTAACTCCTTTTTAGCTAGTGAATTCATAGGCAAGTCGATTCTGGAACAAAGATACTCCCTGTAAATTATAAAAAAAGCTGCCCAAAACAGGCAGCTTACAATCGACTCTTATTCATCTCATGGGTGTGTGTACATATTTTAATATACTGTGTTGCTTACTAATAGATAAAGAACAACACACATAACATATCACACGCTCATTATTCATTTATTTTTTTTGGAGACAACTCATACACACTATATTCAATACAGTAGCCATTTTTTACATTTCTCTTTTTAGTTACCAAAGTACGCTCAGAGGTACCTGCATTTGATATATCATAATTCTTACGTACAACTTCATGATAAAACTCATGCCAGTCGGGAAATATTTCTAAGTCAAAATAAACATCTTCTCTTCTATCATTATAATGATCTTCTTCTACAAGCCACATTTCAATTTCAATTTCATATGAATATACAACATCTCCCCGAGAAGAGTTATATGCATATTCATAATAAATAAGATACGTCCCCGGATACGCTCTGTAATACGTATTCCAACTAAAATGATCCGGAACAGCACCACCCGGATCGATATATGCCGGTTCGCGGTCAAACCAATTAAGTCGCAAAAAAGCTTCATTATCGTCTCTGTCAATATGCTCATAATTACAGGATGCAAATAAAAGAGATACTATTACACTTGTGTAGATTAAAAATTTCATCTTTTTATTATTTTTATGATTCAAGATTTATGTTTAAAAATTCATAACCAATAATTGTGCCATTAAAAATTAATGCAAAATCATTCTATAGATAACAAATTAATTATTAATTTCGTTAGATATTAACAATACAGTAAAAAAATCTATAAAATATACACTCATGAATATGTATCGAAAAATTTTATTATTTCTTTTTCCGGCTCTTTTTATTTTTATTTTTTCATCTAATTATGTAAATGACAACACAAAAAAACAGAAACTACTCGTTACCAAAACTGTAGAACTGTTAAATTTAGCACATTTCTCCCCGCAAGATATCAATGATGATTTTTCCGAAAGAGTATACACCTTATACCTCAAAAGTCTGGACTACAATAAATACTTTTTTACACAAAAACAAATACAAGTTTTAGAAACATATAAACATGCAATAGATGACGAAATAAAAGATGAAGACCTTAATTTCTTCTTAACTTCATATGAACTTATAAACCAACAACAAAAATTCATACAATCAATATATGCAAGTTTACTGGAGAAACCATTTAATTACACACGTAACGAAACGTTTTTCACCAAACCGGAAGAACGAAAATTCGTAGAAAACAATGACTCTCTGAAAAATTTTTGGCGTAAATTTTTGAAATATCAGGTTATTACTGAAATTCACTCACTCGAAAAAAAACAAGAAAAAGCACAAGAATTATCAGACACTGTTGCTACCAAAACATTCGAAGAGATTGAAGAGGAAGCACGGGAGAATATCCTCAAGCGCTACGATAACAGATTTGAACGAATAGAAAAAATTACCGAAGAGGATCGCTTCTCAACCTATCTTAATAGTATTACCTCATCGTATGATCCACACACAAATTATTTTGCACCCAAAAATAAAGAAGATTTTGATATCCGCATTTCCGGAAAATTAGAAGGAATAGGAGCAACACTTTCTCAAAAAGACGGCTACATAAAAGTTGTAAATATTGTTCCCGGCAGCCCTTCATGGAAACAAGGAGACTTACAGCCCGATGATTTAATTTTAAAAGTTGCTCAGGAAAATGAAATACCGGTAGACATATCGGACATGCGGCTCGACGAAGCGGTAAAACTCATTCGCGGCCCCAAAGGAACAAAAGTTACTCTCACGGTGAAAAAAGTTGACGGTAGCATCGAAGATATTACCATAACACGAGACGTTGTAGAACTTGAAGACCAATATGTGCGTTCCGCAATTATTTCTTCCGAAAATAATACAAAATCTCGTATAGGATATATTTATTTACCACAATTTTATGTAGATATGCACAACAAAAAAGGCCGGAATAGTGCAGACGATATGGAGCAAGAAATAGAAAAACTAAAAGAAAAAAATGTAGACGGCATTATTATAGATCTTCGCGACAATGGCGGCGGATCGTTACCGGGAGTAGTCGATATTGCTGGTTTATTTGTAGAAAAAGGCCCTGTTGTACAAGTAATGGTTGGTGACAAAACTCAAATACTTCGCGATACAGATTCACGTGTACAATACGATGGTGATTTGGTAATTATGGTAAATTCTTTTAGTGCTTCTGCTTCTGAAATTTTAGCTGCTGCTATGCAAGATTATGAACGTGCCGTTATTGTCGGTTCGCAGTCGACGTATGGCAAAGGTACGGTTCAGCGCTTTGTGGATATAGACAGATTTGTAGACAATAAACACAAGGCGTTTAAACCTTTGGGAAATATCAAATTGACTATTCAAAAATTTTATAGAATTAACGGCGGTTCAACCCAATTGCGAGGCGTTACACCCGACATTGTGCTGCCCGACATATATCAACATATTGATATCGGCGAAAATGATTTAGATTACCCATTAGCATGGACAGAAATTGATAACCTTAAATACTCAAAATGGTCTGATAATCCTAACATCAAAAAATTACAGAAAAAAAGTTCGAAAAGAGTTGCGAATGATTCAACATTTATGCTCATAAATGAGGCTTCAGAATGGTTGGCCGAAAAGAAGAATACACAAACCATTGCTTTACATATTGACACATATAAATCGCGAAAAGAACGTGAAAGCACTCTGTCTGAAAAATATTCGAATGCTGACGAACAACTCACAAATTTAGAGATAGATACTACATTTAATATTGTAAAAACAAAAGATGCTTCGCTTGATTCGGTAAAAATTGCTAAAAGAAAAAGATGGCATTCGGAACTACAAAAAGATGTAACACTCTTCGAAACATATAGAGTAATGCTTGATTTAATAAAACAATAATTCTTTGTGTACGGTACCGGAAAATATACATACTAATTCCACACAAAAAAGTAACCTGAATTCGATGTTATTGAGGGTTTATACGATATATTGCAATAAATACATCACTCAAAATAGTGTAAAAACCACAAACCATGCTCATATATCTAATATATCGAATTCAGGTTACACAATCCTTTTAAAACAACAAGCCAAACAAATTTATAGCAGCTGTTTTATATAATTTTACAAACTGCTATTTTCCCCAGATTTTAACAAAAAAAAGCGGGACTGCTTGAATAATACAAACAGCCCCGCCTGGATTTAAAAATATACAAACTCTCCTTACACTCAGGCATTAATTATACACACTTTGACCATGTTCATGAGAATCAAGCCCTTCTATTTCAGTTACACGAGACACACGAAGTCCCATAATTGCATTTATAATTTTCAGTAACACATACGATACACCTATTGTATACGCCATAACCGAAAATACACCAATAAACTGTACAAAAAACTGATGCATTCCACCACCATAGAACAAACCATCGGTAGTATGAAATAAGCCAACCAGTAATGTTCCTATAGCACCACTTGTTCCGTGCACAGAAATAGCACCCACCGGGTCATCAATTTTCAATGTTTTATCAATAAACTCAATAGAGAAAATCAACACAGTACCGGCAAACAAGCCAATAAGAACAGCACCACCGGGCGAAACGACATCACAACCAGCTGTTATAGCAACCAAACCAGCAAGAGCCCCGTTCAAAGACATTGAAAGGTCAGCTTTTTTATAGCGTATCCACGTAACAAACATAGTTGCCAAAAATCCGGCACCAGCCGATAAGTTTGTGGTAATAAATATACGTGCAACATTTAGAACAGAATCGCTATCTTCACCAACCGAAAAGGCTAACTCAGAACCAGGGTTAAAACCAAACCAACCTAACCACAGAATAAACACACCAAGAGCACCAAGTACTAAGTTGTGACCGGGGATAGCTTGAGATTTTCCATTTACATATTTACCCAAACGCGGTCCTAAAATAATGGCACCAACTAAACCAGCCCATGCACCCACAGAATGTACTATTGTAGATCCGGCAAAATCATGAAAGCCAAGCTCACTTAACCAACCGCCACCCCAAGACCAATGACCTTGAATAGGGTAAATAAATGCTGTTAATATAAGTGTTACGATAATGTACGAACCAAACTTAGTTCGTCCTGCCATAGCCCCCGACAAAATAGTAGCAGCTGTAGCAGCAAATACCGACTGAAACCACACATCAGCAAAAGGATTTAATCCCTCACGTTCTAAGGGTGCAGTTTTCTCAAATTCAGTCACCGAATCACCAATTATAGTAAAATCCAATGTGCCAATTATTCCGGCAATATCTGTACCGTACATTAATGAAAAACCAATAAAAAAGAAAGTCAATGAACCTATACTAAAATCAACAAAGTTTTTCATTAAAATGTTTCCCGCATTTTTGGCCCGGGTAAAACCAACTTCGACCATGGCAAAACCGGCTTGCATAAAAAAGACCAAAATTCCGGCTATTAATATCCATAAGTTATCTAATGTATACATAATTGTAAAGTTTAAAAATTGTTCCTACTGTTATTATTCTTTAAGGTAAATAGCTTCCGGACCACGTTCTCCATTTCTAATGCGGATAGTTTCCTCCACCGGTATTACAAATATTTTCCCGTCACCGACTTCGCCGGTAGAAGCTGAATCCAAAATTGTTTGAATGGCTATATCAACAAAAGCATCATTTACTATTATCGATAGCAGTCGCCGTTCTATAAAACTGGTATCATACTCGGTACCTCTGTACTGCTTTTTTTCGTGGAATTTTCCAACACCACGTACATCCCAAAAAGAAAAGAACTGTACTCCTACTTTATTCAGTGCTTCTTTCACATCTTCATAAAGATCTCGCCTGATAATTGCTTCAATTTTTTTCATAGTTTTATATTTTATTGATTTATAACTTACTACAACGATATGCCGGCATATACATAAAATGCCTCGTTATACGGATTAAGCGTTACCGCTCCTACTAAAGGAATAGAAAATGACTCTGTTACAACAATTTCTTTGGTTTTACTCAGCGTTACATTACAAACACCGAAATCTCCGGAACTTGTATATGCACCATCTCCGGCACCTACAGCAACATCAAGTATATCGAATGAATACGCCAGCTCTACATATACATCTTCGGTATCTTCACCAAACATATAAGCTCCGGTAAAACTAAATGCATCATATGAGTACGATACTGCTGGTTCTAAAAAATGCATAGTTTCAAAATCCATCCAATTGCCACCGAAATAGTAATCGGTAAATGTCACACTCAAACCAAAATCAAAACTATAGTCAACATACAAATCCATTTCCATGTCCTCTACACCTCCGGTACTTACAGATCCCCACGAACCTATAGTTAAACCTCCGGCAGTAAACTCCATCCATGGTTGAAAAGCTGCTCCTGTTCCGAATTTTGCACCACGCCATACATAGCTGCTAAACACATCCACACCTGCATCTGTTCCAATGCGTGATGATGCTGCCTCTTCGGTCTCTTCTTGTGCTATCAAACTTGTTGTACTCAAAGCACATACAGCCATTACCACACACATCATTTTTTTTACATTCATTTTTTTCATAAGACTTCGTTTTAAATTATTAATTAATGTACAGTGCAAACATAGCTTGTTTAGGCTATGCCAATCATCAGCAATTCTGCTGCTTTTAATTTCTGTGGTTTACGGAATCTTTTCTAGGTGTTTTACTGAGAATGTAATAGCATCGCATGCTCTCTCACTGAAAAATTGCAACATATCACATATTTCATCAGATATGTTACATATACTTTTCGTTCATAAACGGGTCAATTCTTCACCTTTGTGAACAAAAAAATTGCACTAATTTGTTATATTTATGCAGCTTTTGTATATTTGTTATGAGAATATTCTCATAACACATGTTTGTTGTTCATATCTGAACCAAAACAAGCAGTTTTTGTTAGTTACAGAGGTAGCAATTATAACACAATAATATAATAAAGATATGAAACACATACGTTTACTTATTTTAATTGGTGTACTTGGTGTCGTCTCATGCAACGATGATATTACTGATGACACATATAACGAATTACACATATCGGCAGACACCACACACGTAAGTTCATACAGAGAAAACGACGGTGCAATATACCTCTCTGTTTCGGGCGGAAAAAAACCCTACACATATACATGGTCTACGGGAGCAAATGTGTCATTCATAGAAAACATATATGCCGGAACCTATACCGTAACGGTAAGCGACGACAGGGATTCATCTATTACTCAATCATTTGAAATAACAGAACCTGACCCTCACGAAATTATTATTTCTCATTCCGCTACTTTACCTACAGATGGTACAACAGAAGATGGCATTATTGAAATTTCGGTAAAGGGTGGTGTTCCTCCATATCAATATGAATGGTCTACCGGTGATACATCAACAAAACTCACACAACTACCGGTGGGCACATATATAATTACCGTAACAGATAGCATTGAACAATCAGTAACCGATACTATTGACTTACCTGTTCCTACTGTAACAGATATTGATGGCAACTCGTACCCGATAATAAAATTGGGAAAACAAATATGGATGCAAGAAAATCTTCGGGTATCGCATACTCCCGAGGGCGAAGAAATCGAAGGATGCTATGACTATGACGATAGCTCTGAATATAGCAAAACATACGGAAAATTATATACCTGGCATGCAATAATGAATGGAAGTACTGAAGAGGAAGCTCGGGGAATTTGCCCCGAGGGATGGCACATACCAAGTGACGACGAATGGAAAGAGCTGGAAATATTTATGGGAATGACACAAGGCGAAGCAAATAGTTTAAACGATTGGAGAGGCGTTGGCGTTGGAACTGCATTAATTAAAGGAGGCAGTAGTAATTTCGACATTCAACTTTCCGGACGAAGATCTCCGTATGGCAGTTATCTCTTACTTGATGCATATGAATACCAATGGACATCTACAGAAGCCGGAAATAGTGCATTCAGACGATGTTTTGATCCCGGCCGATCTACAGTTGGCAGGTGGGATACATTTTCCAAAGACTATGGATTTTCTGTACGATGTGTGAAAAACGAAAATTAATACACATTATGAAATATAATACCTTTACGTACCAAAATATTTTGGGAGTAATTTCAATAATAATAGGAGGATTACTACTCGTTTCATGCAACACAAACCAAGACGAAACAGATAGTTTCCTTGAATCATTTGACTCCCTTACGATAAGCACAAACACAATAATGGCGGGCGAAACTGCACAATTGAAAGCCTATACAAAAGGCACGAATCTCAACTTTGAATGGGAAACAACAGCAGGCGACATTATTCCTTCAGTCGATTCAGCAACATACCTCCCCCATGCTTGTTCTGCCGGAGAGCAAACAATTACATGCACAGCACAAGGAGCAAATAAAGAAGAATCAAAATCAGTAACAATACGAGTTGAATAATAATGAAACAGGGTATATTAGTACTAATGTGCATAAGTCTTAGCTTTACGCAAGCTCAGGCTCAATGTTTTGCAAACCCGGGAAATCCCGTTGGTGGTACCGCAAATTTAGGGGTTATGAAGCACCATATGCTACGGGTTTCCGGTCTCTATCTATATTCTCAATCCAACACCTATTTTGAGGGAAACACAAAATACACAGGCCCCAAAGAAGTATATTCTGATGCACATTACCACTATGGTCAATTAGTTTGTGCATATGGCATATTACCCACATTAACTATAGAATCTGAAACCGGATATTTTTTTAATAAAACCTCAACGTATACAATAAATTCTCTGTCTCAAAGCGGAAAAGGATTATCTAACACTACCGTATCACTCAAAACCGAATTATATGCAAATCAGGACTCTCGCACTTCTGTAGCCTGTGCATTAGGAGCCAGCATTCCGTACAAACATGATGACATACCCAATATCGACATTCGTCCCTCTACCGGTTCATATGCAGGTATTTTTCAGACATATATTGTGCGGGAAAATTCATTTAAGGGAACACGCATATTTTATACAAATCGCATTGAAAAATATTTTGAAAATGACAATAACGAAATTTTCGGAACAAGCATTAATCAATCACTGTATTACTCCCGCCATTTCGATTTGTACGAACGAAAACTTAATGACTGGACTGCAATAATACAGCTAAAAAACAGTATAGAAATGCAAAACAAACGCAATGGTGATATAATAAAAGCCTCGGGCGGATATTCGTTTTGGCTGGTGCCACAAATCAATTTGTTTGTACAGAAAACATGGAATATTTCTGCACTGTGTTCTATTCCAATATACCAACACCTGAATGATGTGCAATTAGGTGACTCTTTTAATGTTGGGCTACAAATTATACGAGACATTAATTTTGCCGAATAACTTATTAACGTGAGTTCGACGTAATTTTTCAAGTTCAGGTTGATGTGAAATGTTAAAGATTAAGGCAAATCGATGAATCTTATCGAGATAAGATGAAGAGATGTAACGCACATATTCAATATTTTACACAAAGCAATCAATGAAACGCTTATAAACAGCAATCTTCTTCTTAAAAATAATTCGATTTATCCCGATAATACTCATTATTTTTAATCGAATTTTACTATTTCTAAGCGTTCTGAACTCAAAAATTATATCGAACTCACATTATTACCATTTGTGCTATTATGATTCGTATTCGTTATTTTGAAATGATACTACCAACAGTAATTGAACGAAAGAATTTATGTACATATGCTTTTGTGAGTATCCACTTTAGTGTGAAATAAATAAAAAGAACTGACGTTATGTTGAATAAAATACGATATTTTTAAATTAATTCCATTTCTTTGCATAAAAGTGACTACATATGAATTTAGTGTTTGCAACTAATAATAATAATAAAGTAAAAGAGATATCTGAGATAATAGGAGATTCTATAAAAATAATAGGATTAAAAGATATTCAGTGTTTTGATGATATTCCAGAAACCGGAAAAACTCTCGAAGAGAATGCTTTGCAAAAGGCTCAATATATTTATAATAAATATGGATATAATGCTTTTGCAGATGATACCGGACTGGAAATAGATGCATTACATGGCGAACCCGGTGTATACACTGCACGTTTTGCCGGACCGGAGTGTAGTCCGGAAGATAATATTGCTAAAACATTACATGTTCTTTCCGGTGTAGCAAATAGAAAAGCACGCTTTAGAACGGTTATTGCGTGTGTTGTTGATGGAAACGAATTTTTCTTTCAGGGATATGTAAATGGTGAAATTGCAAAAGAAGTAATGGGGGAAGGTGGCTTTGGGTACGATCCTATTTTTATACCGGAAGGGTATTCTCAGTCTTTTGCTCAAATGCCTATGAGCGAGAAGAATGATATTAGTCATAGAGGAAAAGCAACAGCAAAATTTTTAACTTTTTTGCAGGGATTGGTGTCATAATATATTTGTTTATTAAAAATGTGTATATTTGTGTAATAAAATAATAGAACGTGTCTGACAGTTTAGTAATAATACCAACGTATAACGAAAAAGAAAATATCGAACACATTATTCGACAGGTTTTTTCGTATACCAAAGACTTTCATATACTTATAGTAGATGATAATTCGCCGGATGGCACAGCAGAAATTGTTGCTCATGTGCAAAAAGAGTTTTCGGAAAAATTGTTTATTTTAAACAGAAAAGAAAAAAATGGACTTGGCACTGCTTATATTGCTGGGTTTACGTGGGCATTGGAGCACGAATATGAATATATTTTTGAAATGGATGCCGACTTTTCGCATAATCCGGATGATTTAATACATTTATATAATGCCTGTGCTCAGGATGGTGCAGATATGTCTGTGGGGTCTCGGTATTGCCAGGGGGTAAATGTTGTAAACTGGCCTATGAACAGGATTTTATTATCCTATTTTGCTTCAAAATATGTTAAAATTATAACCGGCATGAAAATTCATGATTCAACGGCCGGTTTTAAATGTTATACTCGAAAAGTTCTTGAAAAAATTGATTTTTCCCGCATACGTTTTCGTGGCTATGCCTTTCAAATAGAAATGAAATTTAAGGCTTGGAAACATGGCTTTAGAATTGTTGAGGTTCCTATTATTTTTACTGATAGGCAAAAAGGTTCTTCTAAAATGAATAAAAAAATTGTGCGCGAAGCTATTTTTGGTGTTATTCAATTAAAAATTTCAAGTTGGTTTACTCATTATAAATAAACCGCTGTATGTCAAAAAAACTTTTAGCTCATGCTACTATTGTTACTAATGGCAAAATATGTAATGGTAGTATTTTAATACATAATGATACAATTGAGGAGGTGTTTTCTTCCTCTTTTTCTTTGTCTTCTTTAGGGGCTGACGTTGAGGTTGTTGATTGTTCGGGAAAATATGTTATTCCCGGTGTAATTGACGATCAGGTTCATTTTAGAGAACCGGGGCTTACTCATAAAGGTTCTATTGCGTCCGAATCAAAAGCTGCTGTGGCTGGTGGTGTTACTTCCTTTATGGAAATGCCTAATGTTTCTCCGCCGACAACAACAATTCAAGATTTGGAACATAAATTTCACATAGCTTCTGTTGATTCTTATGCAAATTATTCGTTTTATTTAGGTGCAACAAATGATAATATTGATCAATTACGTGCATTGGATTCTACTGTTACCTGTGGTGTGAAAGTGTTTATGGGGTCGAGTACCGGAAATATGTTGGTCGACAATCATGATATGCTCAGCTCAATATTCAGAGAAGTTGCTATTCCCGTAACAACACATTGTGAAGACGAAGAGACTATTCAGAATAATTTACGTGCTGCACACAATATGTATGGAGCAGATATTCCGATATCTATGCATCCGCATATAAGAAGTCGCGAGGCGTGTTATAAGTCATCATCTTTGGCTGTTTCTCTAGCTCGTAAGTATGATACCCGATTGCATGTTCTTCATGTTTCTACGGCCGATGAGTTAGCATTATTTACACAGGGAAATGTGCAAGATAAGCATATTACTGCAGAGGCTTGTGTGCATCATTTGTGGTTTACCGCGGATGATTATGAAGACAAAGGTGCATGTATAAAATGGAATCCGGCAATAAAGAATAAAACAGACCGTGATGCTTTGCTGCAAGCGGTGAATGATAATGTGATAGATGTTGTTGCGACAGACCATGCACCACATACTTTTGCCGAAAAGTCGGGAAAATATATGTCTGCTGCTTCAGGTGGTCCTTTGGTTCAGCATTCGTTACTTGCAATGTTGGAATTGTATAAGAATCATGCAATTTCGTTGGAACAAGTAGTAAAAAAAATGTGTCATGATCCGGCAGATTTATTTAATGTTTCGAAACGGGGATATATTCAAAAAGGTATGTTTGCCGATTTGGT
The DNA here is from genome assembly GCA_046482735.1 of Bacteroidales bacterium. GTDB lineage: Bacteria > Bacteroidota > Bacteroidia > Bacteroidales > UBA1715 > JAQICB01. The sequence continues at coordinate 22,736 of JAWOEL010000113.1, forward strand.
TGTACTCGATTTGCAGACACCAACAGTGGTAACCAAAGATTCTTTGTTATATAAATGTGGATGGTCTCCTTTTGAACAGCATAGCTTTCCGTGTACTGTTGAAAAAACATTGGTAAATGGTTCTGTGGTGTATGATAAGGGTACATTTGGGGATACTTCTTCTGCCACAAGTTTAGTTTTTAGCAGATAATTATGAAAAAAGTGTTAATTATAGATGATGCACATACGGTTATGATTGAAAAATTTAATCGTGCTGGGTTCGAAGTGGTGTGCAATGAGGAGATGACTCGTGACGACATATTACGTGATTTGCATATGTATACTGCAATTGTGATACGTTCTAAAATTATTGCAGATACGGAGTTTATCGATGCAGGCACCAATTTGAAGTGTATTGGCAGAATAGGTGCAGGTATGGAAACAGTCGATACTGAGTATGCTGAGTCAAAAAATATTCGGTGTTTAAATTCTCCCGAAGGAAATAAAGATGCGGTTGGTGAGCATGCACTTGGCATGTTGCTTTCGTTGGCTAATAATTTGAATAAAGCTGATCGTGAGGTGCGTAATTCTGTTTGGGATAGAGAGGGTAATCGTGGTTTTGAAATTATGGGTAAAACTATTGGAATTATTGGGTATGGTAATATGGGACGTGCGTTTGCTCAAAAAATTTCGGGCTTTGGTGCTCATGTTATCGCGTATGATAAATACAAACAGAATTTTTCGGATGCTTTTGTGCAGGAATGTACGCTCGATGAGTTGCAGCTGCAATCGGATATTATAAGTCTTCATGTACCACAAACAGATGAAACAATTGGTATGGTTAATACTCTATTTATTGAAAAGTGTGCAAAGCCTTTTGTTTTGATAAATACTGCTCGTGGAAAGGTTGTTGATACTGCTGCTTTGGTATATGGTATGAAAAACGGCTCTATTCGAGCAGCTGCATTAGATGTTTTGGAGTATGAGTCTTTTAATTTTCAGGATTTTTTAACTGATTCTATGCCTGATCCTTTTGAGTATTTACGTACATCATCGCGTGTGTTATTTTCTCCGCATATAGCTGGGTGGACTGTCGAATCAAAAGAAAAATTATCGTCTGTTTTGGCCGATAAAATTATTGAGTGTTTGGGCACAGATTAATATATACGTATTGTATGAGGTATTTGTGCTAAATCTTGATACTATATGAGTGGAATATAGTAATAGTTAGTAATGACTCGATGTGCGTTGTGATATGTGATTGGTTGATTTAATGTCTTGTAAATAAGATGATTATAGTCTTATAAAAATTATAATATATATGAAAATTTTTGGTACTTTGTTGATAGTTTTTTGTGTATATTTTACGTATGCACAAAATATAAATATTCAAATTCATTATAATAAACGGTTTGATGAGTTTTCAATGACAACTCATAATGGTTCGTATGATATAATTTCTGGAAATAATCTTATATATAGAGTGGAAAAAGGAGAAACGGTTGATTTTTCTGTAAGATGGAATAGAATAAAAATTTCATATAATAATAAATCTACACTGACCAACAAAACAGTCACTTTTAGAGGTGTTCAACAGTCTTGTTATTTTACTCTCAGTCACCCGCAAGAGGTGTTTCCGGAGCGGGAATATGATAATGATTTATATATTTCTCTCAGGAACAATGTGTTTTCCTTAATAAACGATGTGAATTTTGAGAAATATATAGCAGGTGTGGTCGAAGCTGAGGGGGGAGCAAAAGAGCATGTTGAATATTATAAAGCTCAATCTATTTTGTGTCGTACGTACGCTGCAAAGCATTATACAAAGCATTTAGATGAGGGATTTAATTTATGTGATGGTCAGCACTGCCAGGCATATAAGGGGCGGTGTAAATATAATTTATCAATTCTTGATGCGGCGTTACAAACTGCTGGTTTGGTTGTGGTAGATTCGCAGCGTAACTTAATTTCTGCTACTTTTTATGCAAATTCGGGTGGGTTAACTGCAAATTCTGAGGATGTGTGGATTTCTGCTTTACCATATTTGCGTGCTGTAGAAGATACATTTAGTTTAGGTGGAAGAGGGGCTGTGTGGGAAAAAAGTATTCCGGTAGATCGGTGGAAAGATTATTTACATACTAAGGGGTTTTCTGTGGAGCCTTGTGAGGAATTTGTGCCGTATGATTGTGATACAGTGTGGGCGGCAGATTCGCTTTTGTATGCGGATAGTGTTGATAGTACGCAGTATGATTATGATACGTTGAGGTCTGATTCGCTTTCGGATTCTTTACAGGTGCAGGATTCTTCTACTAATCATGTCTTATATCGTATCGATACTGTTTGGAATCACAAACAGCAAAAACATTATCCCCTGGATTTTACTTTTAAACAACCTGTTCGTAAAAAGTATTTTTCATTTCGTGGATGCGATACATTAGTAACTTTACGGTCTATTCGTTCTGATTGGCGTTTGCGTTCTACTTTTTTTTCGGTATCACAGGTGGAAGATTCTGTGATTTTACATGGTAAGGGGTATGGACATGGTGTTGGTCTGTCTCAGGAAGGAGCTATGCGTATGGCTCAATTAGGGTATTCCTACGATGAGATTATTACATATTATTTTACCGATGTGCAAATTATGAATATACGTGCAGTAAATTTTTACCGTGTTGATTATGAATTGGAAGAAGAAGAGTAAGGTCTTACGTTCACATTATTTTTTTGTCGGCAATTTCCTTCACAATAAAAACTATACAGTTTGCTTTTTTCTATGTGCCGAAAAAAGGCAAGAAATACTATTTCTATAATAGTATTTCAAATCTGGCTTATATTTTTTGTATAATTGATTGATGATGTGCCTCAAATTTTTCTCCCTCCGGACTACCTAAATCATTCCATATTTCGAAAATGTTTTCTTTTCTGTTGTCATCGTAAGGGTGAGTTCGTAAAAATTCAAAGCTACCACTTCCTTCAGAAAGGCTGTCTTCTTGCATTCTGTCAAAAAAATTAGTAATTGATGTAGGATGGTAGTTACGAATATGTTGAACATCGCTTAAATAGTGGACTGCTGAAGCATCGGCTTCATATTCATCTTTTCTGCTAAAGGCTAGACTCGCACCATTCATGGCTAAACCTGCAGCAATTTCTTGAAGTTGTGTTGAGTTTTTGCCTAAAAGAATTGAAAACAACATTTGAATACCGTATAATTTTGTTAATCTGTTTGTAGAGTGTCTATGGTCAGCATGTGCTATTTCGTGTGCCATTACCCCTGCCAATTCTGCTTCTGATTCCGCATATTTTAAAAAACCTGTGTAGAAATATATATAGCCGCCCGGTGCCGCAAAAGCATTGAGTATATCTTGGTTTATTATGCGTACGTGCCATACAAATTCATCTTTGTATTTAATTTCATCTGATTGTAATATTGTATTTTTTATTCCTTCTACATAGTCATATACCTCTTCGTTTCCCTGTCTTGGTAACAGAGGATATTCTGATGGTGTATTTACGATTGTAGAGTCTAACTCTTTGCCAAGTGCAATATCATCTTCAATTCGGAATATGTTTGGATTTCCATCTTTACAGGTAGAAAAAACTATGAGAATTCCAATAAAACCGATAAGTGCTATTATTTTTTTCATATGTTTAGTATAATTTATTTTGATATGATATGTGCAATGATAATCATTATAATGTGTGTAATATTTTTTCATTATAGTTCGATTCAAAAACACACCAACTACATGTATATTATGAATTATATGTTTCCGGCATACCTTCATATTTTACGATATGCTCTGGCTTGCCACAAAATTCAAAGCTATGATTCATGTGGTCTCGTTCGTCGAGGCTAATACGTCTGAAAACATCTGCCCATGTGTCGACATCAGCATAATACGTTTTTACAAAAGAATTTGTTAATGGTTGTTCTTCCCACTGTGGGGTATCAAGTGTTAATTTTGCATAAACTAATTCGGCATGGTTTTCAAATTCAGCGTTAAATAAGAAGGCTCTTTTTTGACTGAAAAATGCTAATGTCCGTGCAATAATAATGTATGAAAGAACAATAAAAAAACGAACAAAAGCTGATAAATACCATGTGTTTTTTATACCGTCTTCAGCCATTTTTTCTTGGATAACAAGTAAATGCATAAATTCATTGTCTTGTGCTTCGCGTCCCCATTCAATAATATCCTGAGATTTTTGAACGGTATGCTGATTCATGTATTTTTTTGTTTGTTTCATGTAGTGGCGTATTTCCCAGGCTCTGTAGGGAATGCTGGCCAGTATTTCCAGTAATGTAGCTTTGGGAAGAGTATCTTTTTTTCCGGCAAGTAAGTCCATACCGAAAAAAAATACTTTTGCAGCAAAACTATATTTGTATCGAGGCGTGTTTAGTGTCCGTTGATGTTCTTTTTTTAAATCAATAGATGTTTGTGTCATAAAACTTGTTTTATTGTAATACGAATGTACTTAAAATTATAAATATATGTATACGTTTTACCGTTTTTTATTACTTGTGTACCACAATTCATAAACACGTGGTTTTCAACCGGGCATAAAGTACAATTATGTGTATATACACAACAGCATATCTTTTTTTCAAGTTACATATATATGTTTATAATACAATATAAATTATTTCAAATTTTATATAAATAGTGTATTCAGTATTTACACACTAGTGTAATTTTTTTGGTCAATTATGTGCCAAAAAGTTATAACCGGCCTCTTCCGGTATCCTGTATGGTAATAGCATAATGAAGCACACCATACTTGTAAATGCAAATAGTATGTGTTATTTCATTACCGGATGATTAAGATTTACCGGAGATGTTGCCGTTGCTTCAATATCACCCATAAGTAATTTCACAACAGCCTTTTGCATATACACATCACTACTATAGGCATTTATAAGAACAGGATTAGGTTCCAGGTAAAAGGTATTGTAATATGGATTGCTAAAAGATACCCCAATAATCCGGTCAGTCGGTAAATCTTTTATTGTCCATAAAGAATACGCTTCATGGTCTTTGAGTAAAGGAGAACCTACCGGATCAAAATATTTGTTTTCGAAACATACAATTACTTTATCGTAGGTAAGTAAAGAATCCCATCTCCATTGCCAGTTGTGGAGATGTAAATCATGAATAATAGATACTGAAAAACCTTCAGCCTCCAGTTCTTTTTTCATCGGTTCAAACAACGAACTTTTGTCGAAATAACTGATGTTTGCCAACAAAATTGTTGAATCCGTTTCAGGAGAAAGTGGGAGGGTATTGTTTTTATTTTTTATAAGTGTAACCGATTTTTCAGATAGTTGTGTTAATGTATTATCAACAAATTCAGTATGATTTTCCGGAAGCGGAGTTGTGATGTCCTCTTTTTTGTCGAGCAAGTCAAATTGTTCGCGAACAGCCCAAATACGTTCTACAGCATCATCCAGACGTTCCATAGGAATTTCTCCGCGTTTTATGCGAGCCTCAATAGAATCCATATAGGCAAGAGGAGGCCATAAAATCATATCAGCACCTGCCATAAAGCATTGAATAGAATTTTCCAGAGGGTTTTTGTAAAAACCGGATGCTCCGCCCATATTCATGGCATCGGAAACGATAACACCCGAAAAACCCATTTCTTGTTTGAGCAAATCAACCATAATTTCTTTTGAAAGCGTAGCCGGAGGATACATATCATTTATTTTTTCGGATTGATATGCAGGAAAATTTATATGTCCCACCATTATTGAGGGAGCACCTTCATCAATAAGAGTTTGAAAAACTTTGCCGTATGTTGCATGCCAATCTTTGAGCGATAAATTGTTTGAAGCTGTTATAAGATGTTGGTCTGCAATAGTTGCACCATCGCCGGGAAAGTGTTTAATAGTAGAGATAACCGATTCATTATGCATTGCATTCATTTGGTGAAGCAGAATAGGTAAAGCACGTTCGGCATTGTCAGAAACAGCACGTTCTATAACTAAAGGGTGCAACGGATTCATGTTTAAATCGGCTACCGGATGCAAAAGCCAGTTGAAGCCCATGGCACGAGATTCACGACATACTATGTGTGCATATTTTTGAGCAAGAGAGGTGTCATTAGCAGCACCTAAGGTCATTTCAACCGGCAATTTTGTTCCGGTTTTGTAATTATATCCGGCACCACGTTCAAAATCTTCAGAAAAGAATAAGGGGTATGTTGAAGCCTCCTCGTATTCTTTCATGATTTTTGGTATAAAAGTCTCGTATTGTAGCCAATCGGGTTTTTGATATGCAAAGTGCCATTGAGCCATAAATAATCCGCCAATAGGATAGTGGGCAAAAAAATCTTGTAAGGACGAATCAGCACCAATTTTTTTGTGAGAATAATAGTCGGAAGTGACCATCATAGTTTGTCCTATTTTTTCGCGTAAAGAAAGCGATTTCCACGACGTGTCCTGAGCTTTGTAGGTGAATTGTTCGGTTTTATTTTTTTCGTCAGGAGCATTACATGCAGTAAGCACAAGAGAAAAAATAAAGAAAAAAGCAATAATTGTTTTCATGATTATAGAATTAGTTAGTATTTAGTATGTATTGTTTAGAAACAGAGATAGTTTCATTGTCTCGAATGCTATTGAGAACCGAAAGATCAGAAGTTATTTTTCCGCATATGTTAACCGCACTTATAGGTTGCTGCCCCCAGAATAAGCAAAAACAATTGCCCGTAGGCCAGTAGGCAATATCGCCGGATTCAACACTTTCCGATGAGGTATTGTCGTGCGGGAGGGTGAGGGCTGTTGAGCAATATGCTTCTTTTCCCCATACATGTATTATGTGTGAAAATGGTAACGAATTATATATTTCACGTCCTGTAGGAGTGTCGTGAAGTTGAGCATTTACTGTTACCGAACCTATCTTAATTTGTATATCCATATATGCAAATATACAATTTGTTGATAAATTATAATATTTCTCGTATTGAAAATAGTTGAAGTGAACTTGAAAAAAGTTATTTTTGTTATACAATTTTATCAAAAAAAAATACCTATGTCAGCAGAATATACAGAAGATAGTATTAAAAGTCTCGATTGGAAAGAACATATCCGGTTACGTCCCGGTATGTATATTGGAAAACTCGGTGATGGTTCTGCCAGTGATGACGGTATATATATATTACTCAAAGAATCTTTAGATAATTCTATTGATGAGTATATGATGGGTAATGGAAAGAAAATTGAAATTAATATAACCGAACACACCGTTAGTATACGCGATTATGGACGTGGTATCCCTCTTGGTAAGTTGCTGGATGTGAGCTCTAAAATAAATACCGGAGGGAAATATGATAGTGGTGCCTTTAAAAAATCTGTTGGATTGAATGGCGTTGGTCTTAAAGCGGTTAATGCTTTGTCTGAGCAATTTATAATTAAATCATTCCGTGAAAATGAGGTAAAATCTATTGAATATAAACGAGGTGTAGTTGTAGAAGATACCCCTATAGAATCGTCAGATGAAAAAAATGGTGTGTATATAAAATTCCGTCCTGATTTTGATATTTTTTCGCAATTCTCATATAGATTGGGCTATGTAGAAGAAATGATTCGTAACTATACTTACTTAAATGCCGGATTGGCTATTTATATTAACGGAAATCGTTTTGTTTCTAAAAATGGTTTGCTCGATTTATTAATGGAGAATTTAGATAATCAACCTTTGTATGATCCGGTACACTTGCAGGGCGAAGATATAGAATTGGCTTTGACTCATGAAAAACGCTATGGAGAATTGTATTTTTCGTTTGTAAACGGACAAAATACGGTGCAGGGAGGGACGCATTTAAATGCATTTAAAGATGTATTTGTGCGCACAATCAGAGATTTTTTCAATAAAAACTTCGAAGCTGCTGATGTACGCCAAAGTGTTATTGCAGCTATTAGTATAAAAGTTGAAGAACCGGTATTTGAGTCGCAAACCAAAACAAAACTTGGCTCGCGGGATATGGGTCCGGAAGGTCCGACGATTAACAAATATGTGTCTGATTTTGTGCGAGAACGACTAGATAATTATCTGCATAAAAATCCGGAAACTGCTGAAATTATATATAAAAAAATACTTGCTTCGGAGCGGGAACGTAAGGCTATGTCGGGGGTGAAAAAGAAAGCTCGCGAAATGGCAAAAAAAGCGAGTTTACATAACAAAAAATTGCGGGATTGTCGTATTCATTACAATTCAAAACATGAATCGCGAAATGAAACTTCTATTTTTATTACTGAGGGGGATTCTGCAAGCGGGTCTATTACGAAATCTCGAAATGCCAATACACAAGCAGTGTTTAGTTTGCGTGGTAAACCGCTTAATACGCATGGCTTAACTAAAAAAGTGGTGTATGAAAACGAAGAATTTAACTTACTCCAGGCTGCTCTTAATATAGAGGAGGGGATAGAAAATTTACGATACAAACGGGTAATAATTGCTACTGATGCCGATGTAGATGGTATGCATATTCGCTTGTTGTTAATTACATTCTTTTTGAATTTTTTCCCGGATCTTATTAAAAAAGGTCATGTGTTTATTCTCCAAACACCATTGTTTCGGGTACGGAATAAAAAAGATACCGTATATTGTTATTCGTATGATGAGCGTGTAGCTGCAATAGAAAAATTACATCCCAAACCCGAGATTACTCGGTTTAAAGGATTAGGGGAAATTTCTCCTGATGAGTTTGTGCATTTTATTGGCAAAGATATTCGCTTAGAACCAGTAAAGATTAATAAAGACGAGGCGTCTATCGAAAAATTATTGGATTATTATATGGGAAAAAACACACCAGACCGGCAAGAATTTATTATTAATAATTTACGTATAGAAGAAGATATTGTTTCTGAGGATTAATCGCACCGGGGAGAAGAGTTTTATAGCCCTTTGTAGAGTAAAGGGCTATCTTATAATGTAATAGGTTTCTGTAAAAAACACTAAAAAAATAAATATATGTTTTCCTCTATTCTCGAATTAATGGTTATGCTTAACCCCTTTGCTCTTTTTTTATATCTCGAACCGGTACGTAAAGATTTAGATCATAAAAAGTTTGTACGGGTCATACTTAAAGCAACACTTATATCATTTACCATTTGTTGTTTATTCTTCTTTTTTGGAGAATTTATTTTCAATTCCGTGTTTCAAATAGACTTTGAATCATTCCGCATTTTCGGTGGCATTATTATATTTTCCTATGCCTACTTTTTTATTGTAAAAGGACAAAAAGCACTAATTATAATAAAAGAAAACCTCGACGATCTCGCATCAGAAATTGCCTTACCATTTATGGTAGGAGCCGGCACTATTTCATTAAGTATTCTTGTATCATACAACCACACTACATGGGTAGGACTTGCAATAATGTTTATTGTTTTTCTACTTAACTTCGGTATTATTTTTCTTCTTAAAAAAATGCGTGATAAACTCGAAGGAAAAAAATGGAAAACAGCGTATGATAAAAACATGGAAGTTTTGCTTCGACTAAACGGTTTTTTTATTGGAGCTATTGGTATAAATATGGTTTTAGCCGGTATTAAAAACATGTTTGACATAGGAATTGTGTGATAGAAGAAATGCTACTTGTTATGTGTATATGCCAAACCGACTCCGGTAGAGTCGCATATCTGTAGAAATAAAAACACAGGTCGTGTTCCTGAATCCGTAGGATTCATACATCAAAAAAACATACGACATCCTCCGGAGTCGTGAAACAGCATGATACTGATGTACGATTTTCTACAGACATACAACCACTGCGGTTGAGAGAGGAAACACATACAGTTTTATTACCTATTTGCAGTGCTATGCACATTAAAAATTCCGCAATTTTTTCTTGGCATTCGAAAAAACCGTATTTTTATTGAAAATAGAGGCATAGGCGGGAGGTTTTGAGACAGTTTGATGCCCTTAGCACAAAGTTTAAGAAAAGACAGCAACCATGAAAATAATAGCATTGATAGTTTTAATGGCACTTATAACAAGTGGATTAATTGCTCAAAATAACAAAATGAATTGGATTGGAGTAAATACCTCAATATCAACAGGGGAATTGATACGCTATGGAGGAGCATTAGACGGTGGATTAAGTTATAATGGTAAAATTGGTTTTTTAATTGGAATTGGATTCTCAAGAGTAATTAATAATACATTCGATTTTGAATCTGGTATTGATTATTCAAAGAACACTTTTAATTCTTCATATATTGACGACAGGGGACAAATAATCAAGACTGTAAATCCTGAACATGTTGATTTAGTGACAATACCCATAAATATTAGAATTAAATTACAAAAACATTTTTTTGTAACTGGTGGATTACAATATGACCAAAGAATTAATGTAATTAACTCCCCAAGTGTTGATAACCAAACTGGTATCGGTATTAATTTTACATTTGGGAAAGATTTTATACTTTCCGATAAAATGATTGTGTACATAGCACTAGAATTTATAATACATGACATAATACCTTTTAGTCCCGAGAAAAATCAGCAAAGATTGACAGAATTTGGCTTGAGGATAAGTTATAAATTTGGATTATAAAAAACAACCAAATTGTAACTACAGGAAATTCAACCACTACACAATACCCATTACAAATTCCCGGTTGAATTAAATCTTGGGTTTTCAATAGCGGGGTTTATTTCAGGAAAACACAAGCACATTAAAAGTTTCGTAATTTTTTCTCCATATCCGAAAAAATCTGTACTTTTATTGAAAATATAAAAAATGACGGGAGGTTTTGAGACAGCTTGTTCCGATAATTCTGCAAGACAGCCGTTAGCAAACATAAAAAAAGAACGATAGTAACAATCAAATCGAAAACGATTTCGTTATCTTTGTATAAAAGAAATTATTATGAAACGAAAGATAAACATAGAATATCCGGAGTCATTAGCAAATACGCTGAGACTTAGTGGTAAGGATTTTGTTTTAGAAATGAAAATAAGTTCTTTAGTAAAGTTATTTGAACTCGGTAAAGTTTCATCTGGAGTTGCTGCAAAAGTTTTAGGATTGTCAAGACTTGATTTTCTTGAATTACTTGCCAAATATAATGTTTCAGTTCTCGGTGGATACGATAATAATGATTTAAATGAAGATATCGCAAATGCCTAAAATTGTTTCAAATACTACACCGATAATATCTTTATTGAAACTTAATCGGCTATAATTATTGCACAATATTTATAAGCAGATTTATATTCCAACTGCTGTTTATAACGAGATTGAAGCAGGAAAAACAAAAGAATATTACAAAGATTTATCTAAAATTGATTGGATAAACATTATTGAAATACAAGACAAACAGGCTGTTAAATATTTTCTTGATTTAGACGCAGGAGAAGCAGAAGCAATAGTCTTGGCAACAGAATTAAACGCTGATTTAATAATACTTGACGAAAAACTAGGTAGATTTCATGCCAAACATGCAGATTTGAAAGTTACAGGTACAATTGGGATTCTCATAAAAGCAAAATCTGAAGGATTGATTGAGGAACTAAAACCATTGTTGAATGAGTTAACGGATAAGGAAGTTTGGATAAGCGAAAATCTTAAAAGTCTGATTCTTAAAAAGACTGGAGAAGAATAATTACGTTGTCTAATAACCAGAAATCCAACCACCACACAATACCCATTACAAATCCTCGGTTGAACTAAATCTATGGGTTTTCAATAGGCAGGGTTTATTTCAGAAAAACACGACTGTACGGAAAATAAGTAGAATAGGAGCAAAATACACCTGTGTTGTTTTTTTATTATTCATACATGATATATGAACTTTTTGTGCTATTTTTGAGAATGATATAGTCACAAAAAAAACAGTTATTTTGCTGAAAGATAACACTTGTGTAGATAGTGTGAATAGTAACAACTACTTGTGGATATTTACTAGTTGTGTGCAAGCAGAACAGACGCAACCGTTGTTAAGGATTATTCATCAGATAAATAATCTAAATGAAAAAAAAGAACGATATGATACGACAAATATTAATTGCAATTTTAGTCAGTTGTGCGTTTTTTTCCTGCGAAAAGGAATCCGATGATTTGACAAAGCAGAATGGAATTCATCTAAATACACCCATTGATTATCAATTACTCCTATGGTTTGTGCCATAAAAAAATAGTACATAGCTTCTCCTTCTGATGATAAAAC